>CAYONR010000146.1:0-4483 GCA_964405365.1 uncultured Halanaerobiaceae bacterium | reverse complement strand
TGTTCAAAGTTCTAATCATATTCATCGACATATTAAATCTTTCCTGATTATAATTAACCAAGGCCCTCACCTCCATCTGAAAACTGTTATACACACATCTCAAGTATATAACAGCTATAACAGCCTGTCAATAGGCTAAACCTTCTTTACATCAATATCATCCAATAATCTCCTGTAAATTCTATTGTTATTTAATGTAGGCGCATTCCCAACTATTATTGTCTTCTCTTGGGACCGAGTTAAGCTTATATAAAGATCTTCTATATCCTTTAACCTCCCAAGATATTCATTTTGATTACTCCTTACTGTCGATATCAGAATAACTTCTCTATCTTCCCCCTGGAAATTATATGGAGTTTCAACTTTAATATTATAATTAACCAATCTTTTCTTAATTTCAATCACCTGATAGTTAAAAGGTGAAATAACACCTATCTCACTGGCATCATAACCTGCATTAATAAGCAACTCAACTGCTTCTTCAATAATATCTGCTTCAAATCTATTATAATAATCCTTTAAACCTTCAACTTTTTTCTCTTCAGATTGATAATTACTGGTATCAAGGAAAATATAATCCACATCTGAATCAAAAAGCTTTATAAGCGGATGAGCTTCAGTAAAACTATACTTTTCCAGATTAAATTTACTTTCATTTTTAATTTTTCTATTATTAATTTTTTTATCTGAATAAATATGATTACTTATAAAGTCATTTATAACTGAAGAATATCTATATTCCTCAGAAAGCCATGTTTTTAAGTTCTCTGGAGCATCTTTATATTTTTTAGCAAAAAAACTTAACTCTTTTTCCTGTCCACTGTAATTATCTATAACTATAGTTTCTGATTTTACCCCATGAAGATCACCGGCTATTATTGCCTTCTTACTAATGGAAATCGGATCAATAAATTCAGCCTCTGTATAAAGATAGCTATCTTCAAATATCACCAGATCAAACTGATTATATTCTTTAATATCATCAAGATCCAAAGGGTTGGCCAATAAAATATCTAGTTCATTTTCATTAAATGTAAACCAGCTATTTTTATTATATATACCAGTTCTACCTATTTTTTTATTTTTAAACTTATCACCAATAAAGTCATATAATCTATCAAGTGTCGAATTTAATTTAGATATTACCAGTATTTTCTCACTGGATTTTAATGAACTCAAGATAATCTCAGAGATAACAGTTGTCTTGCCGCTTCCAGCAGGACCTGCTATTAAATAAAATTCATCTGCAGCCTCTGCATTAATTACAACTTCTTTCTGTTCTGCAGATAAAGTATCAATATTAAATTCTTTTGTATACTTTTCTCTGTCAGATTTTGAGCTAATCCCTCTATTTAATAAAAAAGCATCTCTCAATCTTTCAGAAATACCCGATATCTCTTCAATCTTCTCTACTGATTTTAATAATCTATTATAATATTCTTTATTATATGATTTATTTAAGATCAAATTCTTATCTTCAAGAATCTCAGGAAATTCTTGATTTATAGCAACCAGGATAGACCCCTTATTTATCTCGAAAATCTGTCCTGATATACTCTTGTCAATAGTCTCTGAAAAAAGCTCAATATAATCACCAGGTTTAAAGCGACTTATAGGCAAAATCTGTCCAGGCATCTGATGATATAAAGTTAAAATAAGATTATCAGAATCAATCCAGTTCTCAACCTGAGCCTTCAATCCATTTATTGCTGCGCCTGATCTCAACCTCTTGATTGTATCTATTTCTTTTTTTAAATAATTATATTCTTTTTCAAAATGATTCTTTTCAGCTTCAATCTTTCTCTTTGAATTCTCAACATACCTTAAAAGATCTTCAGGCAATAAATGATTAACATTTTTTGCCCTAACTTTAACTCTATTGCCTCCTATTTTATTATCATTCATAACTTTAACAACTCTAGCCGCTATTTTATCCTCTAATTCAACTTCGGCCTGCCTGGAATTTATATCAATTTTACCTATGTCATTACTGTCAACTCCACATTCATTGATAAACGCACCTACTATATCCCCAGGTCCAATTTTATTATCAAATCCTGTAATAACTATTTTGATCATAACAATACCTCCAAATCACTACTTCGACATATTTTTTATTAAATCGCCCCTGGTTACTATTCCAATTAACTCATCGCCATCAAGTACAGGCAGCCTATTAACCTCTTCCTTACTCATTAACTCAATTATCTCACTAATAGGTGTATCCGGATTAATAGTTTCAACCTGTTCAGTCATCAAATCATTGACCTTAACTGCTATATATTTTTTGAATTCTTCCTTGAATTTTTTATAACTTTCAAGATAGATTATACCACCGATCAGATTAATATATTCTGGAAAATGGAGTTTCTTATCTTTTACAATCAAATCTTTCTCTGTCACTATCCCAACCAGTTTATCATTCTCTAATACAGGCAGTCCACTTACATTGTACTGGCTCATCAATTCTGTTGCCTCTTCAACACTGGTTTCCGGGTCAACAGTTATAACTTCTTTAGTCATAATATCTTTTGCAGTTTTCATTAATATCACTCCATTTATTTATTAATAGTATTGATAGCCTCAGCCAGATAAGTAATTAAATCTCCGGCAATTAACGAATATCTATTCTTCGCATCAGCTACTAAATCTCCGGCACGTCCATGAATAAAGGGGGCTATAACTCCAGCTTTTTCAAGATCCAGCCCCTGAGCTATTAAACCACCGACGATTCCAGTCAGTACATCTCCACTACCGGCTGTCGCCATTCCATCATTTCCAGTTGGATTAATAAAAATTTCTCCTGCTGGCAGCCCGATCAGACTATCTGCACCTTTTAAGATAATAGTCTGGCCAGTTTTTTCAACAAAATCATCAATATACTCGAATCTATTTTCAAGTATCTCTGGAATATCTGTATCGTATAATCTAGCCATTTCACCAGGATGGGGAGTTAATAAAATCCTGTTATCATCTTTATTCAATTGATCAATATCCTTAATTGCATTTAACCCATCTGCATCTAGTACAACTGGCAGATCCAGTTCCTCTAGTAATTTATCAACTAATTCAAATGTATCTGCTCCCTGACCTAAGCCAGGTCCTAAGATTATCAAATCCATCTTACTGCTAAGCTCAATTATTTTATCAAATGCCTCAAGAGCAATTTTCCCATTATTATCAGGTAGAGCTTCTGTAATTATTTCTCTAGAATGACTATTAACATCCTGCTCAATCACTGAAGGTAGAGCAATAGTTACCATCCCAGCTCCCATCTTTAAAGCAGCTTCTCCTGCCAGGCTAACAGCTCCTGCCATCCCGGCTGAACCTCCGATGATCAAAACCTTACCAAAAGTCCCTTTATGGCCAGTCTCAGTTCTAGACGGTAAAAACCCTGCTACCTCCTGATTTGAAAGCATAAAGTATTCTGGTCTAATCTTCTGATAGGCCTTTGCCGGCATTCCAATATCTGTTATAATAATTTCTCCACAGTAATATCTACCTGGATAAACCGCCTGGGCAACCTTTAAATTTGCGAGAGTTACAGTCAGATCAGCTTTAACTACTGTCTCATTATTAAAATCCAGTGATAAACCTGACGGCAGATCTATCGCCAGAACATCCACATCTATTTCATTAATTATCTTAATCAAATCTGCTGCTAATCCTCTAACCTCTCCAGAAATACCTGTCCCTAAGATTCCATCTATTAAAATATTGGCCCTATTAAATCTTTCTCTATAATCGTCTAATTTCTCAGGGTTAATAACTTCCATCTCAATATCCTGTAGCCTGCAAATATTATAATTTTCTTTATTAATTCCTTTTAATTTTTCACCAGGTTTTAATAAAAAAACTTTTAAATTTTCATATCCCCATTCTTTTAAATAACGGGCGGCAACAAGGCCATCGCCACCATTATTTCCGCCGCCAATTATAAATTTGATCTCTGATTTATTATCAAGAATATCTAAAGCATCAATCTCTCTGGCAATAGACCTGCCAGCTGTCTCCATCAAAATAATCTCAGGATATCCTAATTCTATCGCCTCTTTATCTACAGCAGCCATCTCAGTTGCACTCAATACTAACAACCTATCAACCTCCTTCAGCTATCACCGAAGCTAGCGCATAATCCCTCTCATGGCTTAAACTTAAATGCCAGGCTTCAATTCCAAGTTTTTCAGCAGCAACTTCTGCCTCCCCTTCCAAATAAATTGCAGGACAATCAGCTTCCTTTGTTACCGAAATTTCCTGCCAGCATAAAGTATCTAATTCTCTGCTTAAAACTTTATAGACTGCCTCCTTTGCAGCTAATCTAGCTGCAAAGGATTCAATTTTATTTGAGGCAGTCATACAATAACCAATCTCTTCTTCTGTATAAATTCTGGCCTTAAATCGCTTACCAAACCTATTTAACATCCTTTCAACTCTATCAACCTTAATGATATCAACACCATGTCCCTTAATCATTAAAAAGCCT
>CAYONR010000145.1:0-4493 GCA_964405365.1 uncultured Halanaerobiaceae bacterium | reverse complement strand
TGGTAGAGTGGTGTGAGCGTCAGGCCAGGGAAGATCCTGATTGCGACTGCGGCTGCTGGGGCTATCCCATGGAGATCGGGACTTACTGGACCTGGGGTAAGAAGAAATTCATGGGCTGCCCTAAATGTGGTGAAGAAATTTAAAGTTTAGTGGAAAAATTTAAGTTACCAGGCGAAGCTCGTCCTTGAAAAGGGGCGAGTTTTTGCTGGCATACAGGAATATTATAATAAATAATTAATAAAAAAATAATAGAAATTTATCACTGAATAAAATGGAGGGATTTAGTTTGAAGAAAGTAAGACCTGTTTTATTATTTATTCTAGGCTCAATTTTAATATTGGTGGTAGCTTCGCTATTTTATTGGAATTACTACCAGGAGAATCCGGAAGGAATTGAACATCTAAGGCTAGAAGAATGGTCACAGCCAGCTCAAGTTGCAAGTAATATTTCTACTTCAGCCTATGATCTTTTATTTTCAGAAGGAGAATATAGCCTTTTTACAATTGAGGATGATGACCAGCGAACTATCAAGCAGACAAAGTCAGATTATAATGGAGAGGTTCAGGAAACAACCGAGATAGTCAGGGCAGATCAGCTTGGATCGCCTGAAGCGATATCCTATCTAGAAGAAGATTATCTATTTTATTTTGCTGGAACAAGCTCAAGCAACCAAAATTTGATGGCAAAAAATCTTAATGATCCAGACAGTTCTATTACCCTGAGAGAAAATATTAGCTATCCAGGCAGTTTAACAGCCGTCGAAGCTAATGATATACTTATTTTAGCTTATATTGAAAGAGATCAGGAACTAGGGCAGAATGTAATAAAAACTAAAGCTTATGATGAATTAAACGGAGAAGAGATTTTTAATAATACTTATACCCGTGAACATGGTGTTTTCTTTCCAAAACTAACTTCAATTGAGGATGAAATATTTTTAGCCTGGCAGGAAAGAAACCCTGATAGAATGTTTATTTCAGGTCAGCAGGATAGATTTAATCGTTATCTTTTAAATCTTGGCCAATTAGATATAGAAACAGGAGAATTAGAAAAGACAGCAGAGTTAGGAGAAGCCTTTGGCGATAATGCCAATATTGATACCTCTGGATTTAATGATCAACTATGGGTCTCCTGGGTTAAATACGACAGTGACACCGAAAGCCAAATTGTTAATACAGGTTATTTAGATAATGCCGGAGAATTTCAGAACTATTCCAGTATTCCAGGTTTTAACCCATCAATTTTAATAGATGATGAAAAGGTTGTAGTTCATTCCCAGGAGCTTGAAACCCGTGGGCAAGCCGGCCTTTTTATAAATCAGTCTTCTGAAGAGACAGGCTTTAACAATAAAAGAATCTTTCCTGCTTTTTATTTTAGCAGTAATTCAAAGATTATTGATCATGAAAATGAGCACCATTTATTCTGGACAGAACCTGCTTCCACTGGAGCAGATATTTATTACTCAAACACTATAGAACCAGAAGAAACCGGGATTATTCAGCTGATCGGTCTTAACACCATTGAATCTCCAATGGAACTGTTGTCAAGTCTATCAATCTATTTTTTCTATCCTATTGCTGGATTTACTATGGGGATGGCAAATATCCTTGCTCCAGTATTAATAGTGATGTTAATTCTTTATCTGTTGAGCAAAAAATTCTCTGGATTTAAAAACTTAACAAATGATACACCACTCATTTCCTTTGCAGGCATAGTCTTAGGTATAATTGCATTTAATTTATTTGTGCAGGGCGACTTACAGTATATATTATTTTTAAATCAGCCACCAACCAGTCAAATACCAATTATAATAGGCGTTGTAACAGTAGTTAGCTTAGGATTTATTTATTTCCTTAATTATGACAGAGACCATTCATTATATATCGGCATAGGTTCAGCTTTATTGTGGTTTTACTGGCTGTACCAGGCAGCTTTAGTCTATGATCTTCATAGTTACTTTATCTAAAGGAGATTAATATTTACTATTTTGCCTATGGTTCCAATATTAGTAGCGAACGATTAAAGGAAAGAATACCAGCAGCTGAGTCGGTAGCCACTGGTAGACTCGATCATTATAGCTTTACCTGCAATAAAATAGGCGGTAATAGAGTTTGCTTTTGCTATGCCAATATTGAATACGATGAGAATAGCCATATTTACGGGGTTATTTATAAGCTTGAGCCAGAAGACCTTAATACCCTCACAAGTGCTCTTTTTTGATTATTTTTATCTATTTCTAGCTTTTTTATTTCAATTTCTGCAGGAGATTAAAAATATTTAGATAACTATTATATTATAAGAATTAATTTTTGGCCAGATAATAACTTTCCATTATTGAAGGATATTTTATAATTGAAATAGCATAAAAAGAGGAGGGTTTAATTATGGAAAATAAAAAATTTAAAGCTTTAGAAATAAAAGAAGTTGATAATGAATTTGAAAGAAATATTATTGAAAAAGAAATTAATCAACTTCCAGAAGGCGAATTACTCATTAGAGTTAAATATTCATCTTTAAATTATAAAGATGCTCTATCTGCAATCGGGAATAAAGGAGTTACAAAGGAATATCCCCATACGCCAGGCATTGATGCAGCCGGCATAGTAGTTGAAGATAAGAGCAATAATTTCCAGGAAGGCGATAAGGTTATAGTAACAGGCTATGATCTTGGCATGAATACAGCTGGCGGCTTTGCAGAATATATTAGAATCCCAGCAGAATGGGCAGTAAAACTTCCTGAAAACCTGACCTTAAAAGAGAGCATGACCTATGGTACAGCAGGCTTCACTGCAGCTCTTTCAGTGTATAAACTCCTAACAGGAGGAACACCAGGTAAAAACATCTTAGTTACCGGTCCTTCAGGAGGGGTTGGTAGCTTTGCCTGCAGTATTCTTGCAAAAAAAGGTTACGACATTACAGCTGCAACAGGAAAGACTGACGCCAAAGAATACTTTCAAAACCTTGGCGTAAAAGAAGTAATCAGCAGATCTGAAGTTAACGATGATTCCGGTCGGATGCTCCTTAAAGAAAAGTGGGATGGCGTTATCGATACAGTTGGCGGCAATATGCTGGCAACAGCTATTAAATCAACTAAATATTCTGGTGCAGTCACCTGCTGCGGTAATGTTGCTTCAGCTGACTTACCAATTAATGTATATCCATTTATTTTAAGAGGAGTTAGTTTATTAGGAATAGATTCAGTCCAGGTTAATAGAGAACTACGAGAAGAAATCTGGCATAAGCTTGCCGGAGACTGGAAAATTAAGCATTTAGAAAAACTAGGTAAAGAAATAACTCTAGATGAACTCAGTAATTATATAGATAAAATGCTTGCCGGTGATTCAAAAGGCAGAATAATTATTAACTTAAATTAAAAAGGGAGGTTTTTTTAATGAGTGAAGAAAGTAAATGTCCGGTGACAGGAGCAACAAAAAGTTCAGCTAATGCAGGTCTATCAAATCGTGATTGGTGGCCAGGCAAGTTAAATCTTGATATCCTTCACCAGCATACCCAAGAATCTAATCCAATGGATTCAGATTTTGATTATGCAGAAGAATTCAAGAAGCTTGATTTAAAAGCTTTAAAAGAAGATCTATATGATCTAATGACAGATTCCAAAGACTGGTGGCCAGCTGATTGGAATCATTATGGAGGCTTATTTATTCGTATGGCCTGGCATAGTGCTGGAACTTATCGTCTATTTGATGGTCGTGGTGGGGGAGGAACTGGAAATCAGCGTCTGGCTCCGATTAATAGTTGGCCGGATAATATTAATTTAGATAAAGCAAGAAGACTCCTCTGGCCAATTAAAAAGAAATATGGCAAGAAAATATCCTGGGCGGATCTGATAATACTGGCAGGTGACTGTGCTCTAGAGTCAATGGGTTTTGAAACCATAGGCTTTGGAGGAGGCCGTGAAGATATTTGGGAACCAGAAAAAGATGCCTATTGGGGCAAAGAAGATGAATGGATGGGAAGAGAAAGGTTTGATGAAGAAGAATTAGAAAAGCCGCTTGCTGCCACTCAAATGGGACTTATATATGTCAATCCAGAAGGGCCAGACGGAAATCCAGATCCTGTAGCTTCAGCTAAGAATGTTAGAGAAACCTTTGAGCGGATGGGAATGAATGATGAAGAGACAGTAGCATTAATCGCAGGAGGCCATACTTTTGGAAAATGCCATGGTGCAGGAGATAAATCATTAGTAGGGCGAGAGCCAGAGGCTGCTCCTCTAGAAGAACAGGGTCTAGGCTGGCGGAATGAATTTAAGACAGGTAAAGCAGAACACACAATATCAAGTGGAATAGAAGGTGCCTGGAGTCCAGAACCAACTAAATGGAATAATGCCTATTTTAGAGTCTTACTTGAATATGAGTATGAATTAGTTGAAAGTCCAGCTGGAGCAAAACAATGGCTTGCCATGGATGTTAAAGAAGAAGATATGATAGAAGCTGCCCATAATCCTGACAAGAAGTTCCGGCCAATGATGACTA
>CAYONR010000144.1:0-4524 GCA_964405365.1 uncultured Halanaerobiaceae bacterium | reverse complement strand
TAGTTACAACTATCTTAACAATTGGTATTACCAGTATTATTCATGGAAGTTTATTCCCTCTTGCTGCTAAACTGTTTGAAGAAGAAAATAAGAATCAGGCAGTAACCAGGGCATATTTAACTGAGATTATTGGTACAATTTTGGGAGGATTATTATTTGTTTTCTGGTTTGCCTGGAGGTTTAAAGCTCTAGAAATTTCTTTTATTATTCTTATTCTCCACTTTATAATTATAATATGGTTAATTAAGAATTTTAAGGTTTATAAGTTTAAGAATAGCTTGAATATAATTTTTGTATTATTTACTCTTCTTGCTATTATATTATTTAATCCTATTACAAGTAATTTGCATGACTTCTCTTTGATGAATTTGTGGCCAGAAGGAGAGATTACAGGTTATCGTAATTCTGCTTATGGTAATATCGTGACATTAAGTAGAGAGGGGGAGAAGACTGTATTATATGACGGAAATCCTGTGGCTAACCTGACAAACCCTGACATTAACTGGAGTGAGGATTATGCTTATTTAACTGCAACAGCACATAAAAATCCAGAGAATATATTGATGATAGGACATGGGATTGGAGGACCTATTTCATTTTTGCTAGAGCATCCAGTGGAGAATCTGACATATACTGAACTTGATCCAGAGCTTTTAGATATTTTAAGAGAAGCAGACAGTGAAATTATCCAAAGAGAATTTGATGATTCTAGAGTGAATATAGTTGATCAGGATGGAAGATTGTATCTGAATCAGACAGAAAGTAGATATGATGTTATTAAAATTGGTGATATAGATACAGAAACATTACAGACCAATAGGTTTTACACTGAAGAACTTTTTGAATTGGCATCAAAAAGATTAAAGAATAATGGGATTATAGTTTTTTCATTACCAGGTTCATATACCTACATGGGAGGAGAACTAGCATTACTTAATAGTTCATTATATCAGACTGTCAATAATGTATTTGAAAATAGTTTTTTAATACCTGGAGATAGAAATATTATAATAGCTTCCGATAAAGAGATAGAAATTAGCCCTGATATTTTTGTAGAAAGATTAAAAGAAAGGGGCCTTTATGGTCGGAGATTTACAACAGGTTATCTAGAGTTTAGATTGGAAGAAGCTAGAATAGAAAATTTAACTGAGAAATTAATAGCAACACCTGCAAATATTAATAGGGATTTTAATCCTGCTGGTTTTTATTATGGCATGTTAAATCGAGCCAGTATAATAGCCCCAGAGTATATTAATTTATTTTATAGATTCAGTAATTATAGAATAGAGTTAATAGGAATTACCGGGATTATAATGGTCTTGATCTACTGGCTATTATTTGTTAAATCAAAAAATAATAAAGCAAATAGACTGACCTATATGATAGCTACAACTGGGAGTATAGCAATGAGTTTTGATATTTTAATTATGTTTGCATTGCAGAGCCTGTTTGGTCATATTTATCAATTTTCAGGATTATTTATAGTTGTTTTTATGGGTGGAATGTTTGGTGGAGGTAGATTAGCATATAAATTTATTAACTCTATAAATAATAAGAAATCATCATATTTAATTAATTATTTAAAGAAATTGGAATTAGCGATTATTGGCTTGCTTATTTTATTTGTAATTATAATAAATCTATTAAGAAATATAATGCTGTTAGAAGGTTCTCTTTATTTAAGTGCGTTTATATGTATTATCCTGGCTTTAATGGCAGGAGGAGTAACTGGAGCTCAATTTCCATTTAGTACAGAACTATTACCTGTCATAAAAGACTCTGAATCTGCTGGAAGTACTGCTGGCAGGCTCTATACAGCTGATCTGTTAGGAGGATGGGCTGCTGGAATGGTTATAGGAATCTTTGTATTTCCGATGGCTGGATTAGTAGTTACTATATTAAGTTTGATAATAATTAAAGTAAGCAGTCTTATATTAAATTATAGGGTTTTGCCTGAATAAGCAGGAGATTTACTTAAAAAGTTTAATATAATAAATAGTGGTTGATTTAAAATAATCGATATTTTTTAACAGGAGGGCGGAATAATGGCCTTAATTAAATCCCCAAATACTAATCAGGTTAGTTTTGGTGAGGGAATCGGTATAATTCTTTTAAAGACAGTGACTCCGACTATTCCAGGCGATGTAGCCTGTGCTTTAAGTTATGATTATCCAGTTAGATATAAAGTTATTGAAGAGGCAACGATATCAGAGATGTTTTCAGATCCAACCAGGCTCTTAGAACAGTTTATAGAAGCTGGAAAAGAGCTGGAAAATGCAGGCGTAAAGGCTATTACCGGAGACTGTGGCTTTATGGCTGTTCTTCAGGATGAGATGGCTAAAGCTCTTGATATACCAGTTTTTATGTCATCTTTATTGCAGATACCTCTCATGGACAGGATTTTAGGTGGTCAGGAGAAGATAGGTGTAATCACTGCCAACTCTGAATCCCTGGGGAAAAAACATTTTGACGGGGTTGGAATTAGCTCTGATACTCAGGAGAGGCTTGTTATTGGTGGTATGGAAAACAAACCAGGCTTTAAAAAATATATCCTTGACGAAAGGCCAGAGCTTGATCCTGAGATAATGGAAGAAGAGATGGTTGAAATGGCTGAAGAGTTAGTTGCAGAAGAGAATGTTGGGGCTTTTTTAGTTGAATGTAGTGTATTACCGCCATATTCAGCTGCGATTCAAAAAGCAACTAATTTACCGGTTTTTGATTTTATTACTTTGATAGATCATGTTTATTCTGGAGTTGTTCAGACTGATCAGGTTTTCTTTAAGCATAAATAATTTTTGATTATAGTAGGAGAGGGTTAGAAATGGTTGAAGGATTAATCTATTCATTCGTTGCTGGATTATTTATAGTATTGCAGTCTGTATTTAATGCAAGACTTGGAGAATCAGTTGGATCCTGGCCTTCTAATGTATTCGTCCATGGATCAGGCTTTATATTTGCCTTTTTTGTTCTGTTATTATTGAGCAGGCAGGTTCAGATTGAAAATTTTAGAGAGGTTCCACCTTATTATTTGCTAGGTGGGGTATTTGGTGCTATTATTATATTTTCTGTAATGCAGGGGATAAGTATCCTGGGAGTTAGTTATGCAATTACTATTATTATAGTGACTCAGGTTGTTGGTGGATTTATTATCGATTATTTTGGCCTGTTTGGTGAGGCAATTGCATCTGTTAATATAGCAAAAATAGTCGGATTATTTTTAATGATTGTTGGTTTATTAATGTATCAGTTAAGTTAAAAAAATTTAAATTTTTTTATGTTAAAACCCTTGACTAATAGTTGGCGCTATGTTACATTATAGATGGTTAGTGAATTTTTTTACTAATTATTGTGAAAGATTTTACTATATTAAATTAGACTATTGATCAGGGGTGGGATAAATGGAGAAAAGTTTATTAAGTCCGGCAGAAATTATTGAATCAACTATTGAAGTAGGTTTAAAGAAAGTAAAAAGAGATACATCGCAAATGTTATTATTAGGTATTTTAGCTGGAATCTTTATAGCTTTCGGTGGTTATCTATCCACTGTGGTTATTCATGATTTTCCAATTGAAAGTAATGGTTTAAAGAGTTTGGTGCAGGGAGCGATATTTCCGGTAGGTTTAATCTTAGTTGTCGTTGCTGGAGCAGAATTGTTTACAGGTAATAATTTAATCTTTATTGGAGCTTTAGAGGGTAAAGTGAGTAAAAAAGAACTCTTAAAAAACTGGGGACTTATATATTTTGGTAATTTTATTGGTTCAGTTGTTTTTGCCTGGTTAATATATCAGGCTGGATTGTTTAATACATCTGGAGGAGAATTAGGTTTAGCCCATATTAATATAGCAGCTGGTAAGGCCAATTTAACTTTTGGTCAGGCGTTCTTTCAGGGAATCTTATGTAATATAGCTGTTTGTCTGGCTGTCTGGATGGCAATTGGAGCTAAAGATATGGTTGGGAAATCAATTGCTGCCTGGGTGCCAGTGATGGCTTTTGTAACAGGTAGTTTTGAACATAGTATTGCTAATATGTATTACTTTCCAGCAGCTATCATGGCCAGACAGGAAGCAGCAGTTGCAACATTAATAGGATCTGAAGGAATGGCAGGTGTAAGCTGGGCAGGCTTATTAAATAATCTTGTTCCAGTAACTTTAGGTAATATTATTGGAGGAGCTGTTTTAGTTGGTGGAGCATACTGGTTAGCTCTCTTAAGAGAACCTAAAGTAGTAAAACGGAGATTGAAAAGAGTTAAAAAATCTGCATAAATTATATTAGATTATAACTGATTAAATATATATTACGCCCTTCTACTAATCGGTCAGGCTTTTTGCCTGGCCGATTTAATATTTGATGCCGGAAAAAAAATTGAGAAAGAATAAATATTTTAAGATAGATATTGAATGGATTAAAGCCAATGCTGTTGATTTTCAATTAAAAAAACGGTATGATAGTGCTGTCTGTCTCTGTGAAGGAGCATTTGGTTTATTAAATATAAGTTAAAGTTTTAAAGATAGATGAGATGGAGAT
>CAYONR010000143.1:0-4566 GCA_964405365.1 uncultured Halanaerobiaceae bacterium | reverse complement strand
ATTGTTAAATTAATAATTTGATATACTGCCTTAGAAGGTAATATAAGAAGAATAACCACCTTAGTAAGTAATAAACACCGCTGAAGCTATTTTTTAAGTTCTCAGATAATTTTTATAACTTGATTAATTGACAGATTATTATTATAATGGTAAGTGATAATATATTTTAATTTTTAATTTCCACTTATATTTATTTAATTCTAATTTAGGGGGTTAAAATTAATGGCAAAAGAAAAGAGTAAAGAGTATGAAGATTTACCAAGAATGCCGACGATGACTGAAGCTATTATACCAATAATATTTCTGGTTGCAGCGCTCAGTCTTAGTATAATTGTTCTTGGGATCGATCCTCACATTCCGATCGTGCTTTCAGCAGCATTTGCGGCGCTAGTTGCTGTTAAAATGGGAGTTCGCTGGGATGTAGTTGAAGAAGGTATCTTTAGCGGCATTAGGATGGGACTGCAAGCGATTATTATATTGATGATAGTTGGTATGTTAATCGGTTCCTGGATTCAGAGTGGGATTGTTCCGACTATGATCTATTATGGTCTACAGATTTTATCTCCACAGATCTTTTTAGTGGCGGCAGCTCTTATGACAGCTATTGTCGCACTGTTTGTTGGTAGCTCGTGGTCAACAGCTGGTACTATTGGTGTTGCTTTAGTTGGTATTGGTGCAGGACTTGGAATCCCACCAGGACTTGTTGGTGGTGCAATTATTTCAGGTGCTTATCTTGGTGATAAGATTTCACCATTATCTGATACAACTAACCTGGCGCCTGGTGCAGCTGGAGACACAGACGTCTTTGAACATATCAGGCATATGTTACTGGTAACTGTGCCAGCTTTTGTAATTACGCTGGTTCTATATGCTATCATTGGTATGCAGTTTGCCGGTCAGGAACTTGATGTTGGCGCTATTCAGGAGATCACATCTACTTTATCTGCAAACTTCTGGATCAGCCCTGTATTAATGTTAGTTCCATTGCTGGTTATTGTCATGATCATCTTTAAAGTTCCTCCGATTCCTGCTCTGATTGGCGGTGCAGTCGTTGGTGGTATTACAGCGATGCTAGCTCAGGGTGCAGGCCTTGGTTCTGTACTTGATACAATGCATTATGGTTACTTTATTGAAACTGGTGTTGAGCATGTTGATGATCTTCTAAATGCCGGTGGTTTAGACGGGATGATGTGGACGATATCTCTGATCTTGGCTGCCTTAAGTTTAGGTGGAATTCTTGAAAATTGTGGATTCCTGGCAGTCATTTTAGAGAATATCTTAAAGAAAGCTACAACTTATGGTCAGATTTCACTGGTTACTCATATTACAGCTATATTTGTTAATCTAGTGGCTGCTGATCAATATCTGGCGATAATCTTGCCAGCCAGAATGTTCAGCCATGCCTTTAAGGAAATTGGCGCTCATCCGAAGAACTTATCCCGGATTGCTGAATCATCAGGTACAGTAACATCACCACTTATTCCGTGGAATACCTGTGGTGCCTTCATGTATGGTGTCTTAGGAATTAATCCTTTGGTATATGCACCATTTGCATTCTTTAACTGGTTAACTCCACTGATTTCGATAGCTTATGGTTATCTTGGAATTGGTTTTGCAGAGTGGACAGAAGAAGATGAAATAGCATCAGCTGAAGGTGCTGATTAAATTAAATATTAGTTAGAA
This sequence comes from uncultured Halanaerobiaceae bacterium, assembly GCA_964405365.1. Taxonomy (GTDB): domain Bacteria; phylum Bacillota; class Halanaerobiia; order Halanaerobiales; family Halarsenatibacteraceae; genus Halonatronomonas. The sequence continues at coordinate 2,883 of CAYONR010000143.1, read as the reverse complement.
ATATAAAATCCCTGGACAGCTTTTAATTGAGCTGTTCCAGGGTTTTTTAGTTTATTTAGGATTTATTCGGGGAAATCAGGAAAAAGATCTGAAAGATAGCGTTCTCCGCCATCAGGAGCGATGATAAGAAATTTAGCATCTGCTGGAAACTCTTCCGCTACTATCAGGCCGGCAACTACCCCGGCGGCAGATGATGGGCCGAGAAAGAGGCCTTCCTGAACCGCCAGCTGATGCTGGATGTTATAGACATCATCTTCATCAAGCAGTAGAATTCTATCATAAAGGTCCTGGTTTAAAATATCAGGTATAAAACCTGGTCCGGTACCTGGAATATTATGATTGCCCTGTTTGCCTTCACTTAAGACAGGGGCACAGATAGATTCATAAGTGAATAGCTTTAGATGTGGCATCTTCTCCTTTAAGTAACTACCGGTACCTGTTAAAGTTCCGCCTGTTCCACAGGAAGTAATCAGGAGATCTAAATCCTGGCCAAAATCGGCAAGGATCTCCGGCCCTGTTGTCTTGCGGTGGGCTTCAGGATTGGCCGGATTACTGAACTGATCTGGCCTGAAGGCATCAGGATAATCTTTTTCAAGTTCCTGGCAGAGATCATAAGCGCCTTTCATACCTTGATCACCAGGAGAGATAATTAATTCTGCACCGTAAGCTGACATTAACTGACGCCGTTCCTGGCTGGCTTTCTCAGGCAGAACAATTATAGCCTTATGGCCTAAAATTGCTGCAGCCCTGGCCAGGCCGATGCCGGTATTGCCGCTAGAGGCTTCCAGAATCAGGCCTCCACCTCCTGCAGGTAGCTGGCCTGAACGTTCTGCTCCCTTGATCATCTCAAAGGCTGGCCGGTCTTTGATACTGCCGGCAGGATTGAGATATTCCAACTTCAAATAGAAGTCAGGCAGATCGGCAGGAATTAATTTATTTAGTTTAATTGTTGGGGTCTGGCCAATTAAGCCTTCACCTGAATTAATTATCATCTGATTGCCTCCTGTTTAGCTTAATTATATAATTTAATTATCTAAAAAGAAACCATCTAAATCATTGTTATCTATAAAGCCTGATTCCATCGAGATGTCAGCCATTTCCTGAACAGTTCTCTGATTTAATTCAGAGCTGAACTGGGTTCTCTCTAAAGATGATTTTATGATTTCTATACTTAATTCCTGTTCTGCAATATCAAGTATGCTAGCCTGAATGATCTCAGCAGTTCTCTCTGGATTATCAGCTATAAACTGATTTGATCTTTCCTGAGCAGACATAAACTTTTCTGCTATTTCAGGTTGATCTGAGACAATATCAGCTCTGGTTACGACCAGGGTATTTGGCAGTTCGCCATCCCAGGGTACTTCGTTCCATTCAAGAGCTACCTGACCTTCATTTTCATATTCTAAACGTGAGGCCCAGGGTTCTGAGATAACTGCTGCATCAAGATTGCCTCTCCGGAACATCCCGATTAAGTTAGCCGGAGGTTGAGTTCTATGATCGACGGTACCGCCTTGCCTTTCAGTAGTTAGGCCAGTCTCTGCCAGCATATGTCTGAGCTGGAGATCATGGGTGCAACCTAGAGCCGGAGTGGCTATTCTTAAACCATCAAGATCTTCTGCATTGTTGAATTTAACATCTGGGGCAGTAACCAGCAGATTACCACCGGTACTGGCGCCAGCCAGGGCGACTACTTCTGCTCCCTGGAGAAATCTATTGAGAGCCGGGCCTGGACCGACCAGACCAATATCGATTGAATCAGTCATTAAGGCATCCATAAAGAGTGAACCATTTGGAAAAGTCTGAGTTTTAACTTCATAACCGGCAAATTCTACTTCGATAAAGCCTTCTTCTAACCCAACCATGACTGAGCCATGTGTTAAGTTAGGAAAGTAACCGATCACAATTTCGCCTTTATCTTCTGCTGGTTCCTCACCGCCGGCGATGGCGTCAATTGCACCAGTATAATTTAAGAGTCCAAGTCCTATTATTAATGCTAAACTTAAAAACATTACTGTATATTTAATCTTATTCTTGCTTTGCATTGAAATTCCTCCTTGAATTATTGCTGGTAACCCCAGCGCTGTAAAATTTTATTTTCAATCTTTTTAAATATATAATTATCGGTAATAAAACCGAAACTTCCAATTAAAATTATTATTCCAATTACTAAACGCATATTACCCATATCCCGGCCCCACATTAAGAGCTGGCCGAGTCCGCTGCCACCGCCGATAAGTTCGCCGGCCATTAATGCTCTCCAGGAGAATGCCCAGGAGAAACGGAGACCGGTAATAAGTGATGGCATGGCAGCTGGTAAAACGACTCTGATAAAGACACTGAAACTACCTGCTCCCAGAGTACGGGCTGATTTCAAATAGACTGGATTGACATTTTTAATGCCACTGGTCGTTGTTGAGGCCATATTCCAGCTGGCTCCCAGGATAATAACGGCTATAATGGCCTGTTCTCCTAATGAAAACCATAATAGGGCTAATGGTAGCCAGACAACACTGGGAACGCTCTGTAAGGCCAGAATAAATGGCGAGAGAGCATCATCTGCTGCTGGCACCAGGCCTAAAAGAAGTCCCAATAGGAATCCTGTTGTTGAGGCCAGGCTGAAACCGATTAGCAGCCTTCTAAAACTAACCAGAATTGCATTAATTAATGAACCGTCCTGGAACCGTGTGACCAGGGTTTCAAGGACTGACATCGGTTCTGGCAGTAAATAGTCAGGCCAGAGATCTAAACCGGCTATAGTATGCCAGATGATCAAAAAGCCTGCTACAACGATAAAACGAATCAGAAAAGTTCCAAGCATTTTTTTCAGTTTCATTTTAACCAGCAACCTTCTCTATCATTGTTTTCTGGTTATTGGCATCATCA
>CAYONR010000142.1:0-4588 GCA_964405365.1 uncultured Halanaerobiaceae bacterium | reverse complement strand
CCAGCAATGATTCAGCACCAATATCGCTCCGGTAATGCATATCCTGGAACTGAACAATATCTACCAGGTCATAAACTAAATCAGCTGCTGCCATCAGACCATCTTCCATAACAGTTAAGTTAAGCACCCTGCTGCCGGCTGTAATAAATGAATCTCCTGATTTCTCAGTACCGGCATGGAATATTATTAGATCATCAATATGGCTTGCTTCTTCCAGCCCAGTAATTGTAAAACCTTCTTCATGGGTGATTGGATAACCGCCTGAAGCCAGTACCAGTGAAAGCACAGTTAAAGGTTCCATATCTATTGAAACCTCAGCCAGTCTGCCTTCAATAGTCTTATCTAATAGTTCATAAAAATCGTTATTCAATCTCGGCAGGATTGCCTGGGTTTCAGGGTCTCCAAACCGGGCATTAAACTCTAATACTCTCGGTCCTGAAGATGTAATAATCAAGCCAGCATAAAGAACCCCCTGGAATTGGATTCCTTCTTTTTTAAGGGCTTCAATTGTTGGATACATGATATCCTCATAGATCTCTGCTTTTAAATCTTCTGTCAGCCAATGGACCGGCGTGTAACTACCCATACCGGCGGTATTAGGGCCTTCATCGCCATCAAAAACTGCTTTATAATCGACAGCCTCGGCAAAAGGCAGAACTGTCTCGCCATCTGTTAAGGCAAAAACTGAGATCTCCTCGCCTTCTAAAAAGTTTTCAATTACTATCCGCTCACCGGCATCACCAAAAATCCTATCTTCCATTATCTTTTCAACAGTTGTAAAAGCTTCTGGTTCTCCAGTACAGATTACTGCACCCTGTCCCTGGGCCGGACCTTCAGCTTTAATAACTAAAGGATATTCTGCCTCTTTTAAATATTTTAAAGCTGTTGATGGGTCTGTGAAGACCTCATATTCAGCTGTTGGAATATTATACTTTTCCAGAAGTCGCTTGGCAAATACTTTACTGCCTTCAAGCATAGCAGCGTCTTTTTCTGGACCAAATATCTTAAGATGCCTCTCTTTAAATTCATTAACTATCCCTGCGACTAAAGGCTCTTCCGGGCCAACAATAGTTAAATCTATCTCCCTTTCTTCAGCAAAATCTGCCAGCTTATTAATATCACCAGCTTTAATATTTATAAGCTCGGCAAGATCTTCCATGCCGTCATTACCTGGAGTTGCAAATATTTTACTTACATATTCACTCTGATGTAATTTCCAGATCAGGGCATGTTCTCTACCGCCTGACCCGACTACTAATACTTTCATACTAACGCCTCCCTCTCAATCAACTAAAAGAACAGTCCCTTTCTGACTGGTTTTCTGATACATTCTTTTCTTTCTGGGCCTGTACTTATATATGATATTGGTAAATCTACTTCATTTTCTATAATATCTAAATAACACCGGGCATTTTCTGGTAATTCTATTATATCCCGCATCCCTGATATATCAACATTCCAACCAGGCAATGTCTCATAGACTGGTTCAACATTATCGCAATCTAAGAGATCAGCAGGAAAATTTTTAGTCTTTTCACCATCTATTTTATAGGCTGTGCAGACTTTAAGTTGATCAAACCCGCTTAAAACATCTAACTTTGTAATTACAAGTTCAGTAAATCCGTTAACTATACTAGCATAACGGAGAGCCGGCAGATCCAACCAGCCACATCTTCTCGGCCGACCAGTTGTAACACCAAATTCTTTGCCTTTATCTCTTAAAAGATCTCCAGTGTTGCCGCAAAGTTCTGTTGGGAATGGTCCCTCACCAACTCGGGTGAGATAAGCTTTTGCCACTCCGATCACACTATCTATATATTTAGGACCAAATCCAGTTCCTGAGGTTACACCACCACTGCCTGGATTTGAGGAAGTTACAAAAGGATATGTACCAAAATCTAGATCTAAAAGGCTGCCCTGAGCCCCTTCAAAGAATATTTTCTTTTGATTCTGTCTATATTTATCAAGTAGATAAGGGGTATTGACAACATATGGTGCTAGCTTGTCAGCAAGGGGTAGAATTTCCTCTTTAATTTCATCTACAGATATTTTGTCTTCGTTATAAACCCCCTGGAGAATTGCATTGTGATAATTAAGCGCCTTTTTAAGTTTTTCAGTGAATTTATCTTCATTAAAAATATCAAGCACCCTTAAACCTCTTCTGGCAACTTTATCAGTATAAGCTGGGCCAATTCCACGGCCAGTAGTACCTATTTTATTATCAGCTTTTCGCTTTTCCTCTAAGTTATCTAAAATTCTATGGTATGGTAAAACAAGATGGGCCGTTTTGCTCAAATAAAAGTTTTCAAGGCTAATTTCTCTCTCTTGTAGCATTTCCATCTCTTCAATTAAAACTTTTGGATCAACAACGACTCCATTCCCAATCACACAAATGGTATTTCTGTGTAAAATTCCAGAGGGTATTAAATGTAATTCAAATTTATCATTATTAACAACTACTGTATGGCCGGCATTATTTCCTCCACCATATCTAACAACAACATCAGCTTCTCTAGCCAGCATATCAGTAATTTTCCCCTTACCTTCATCGCCCCACTGGGCTCCAACTAAAACTTTGTTTGACGCACGCACCATAATAAAATCCCCTTTAGCGAAAATATTTTAAATTATCTAATAACTTTTGACTTTTTAAAAATAGCTTGATTACAAGATAATAGTAGCAAATTAATAAGCTACAGTCAAGAACTTCAATTCTCAGGCAGGAAATTCGACTTCCATCAAGAATTGATAATATTACAGCTTAAAAAGATTCGAAATAATTTTTTTAATAAAAGAATTGATTATTAAGGAGGCTTAAACCGGTATGGATGGAGGTTTCTGGTTTCGGCAGGAAGGCATTTCTTTTAAAGGATCCCCGGCAAGCAGGACAGTTTCACTTGGCACTGACCTGATCAACCGGGGTTTTTTAACCCAATTTCCTGGTTCCAGCCTGGCAGCTTTCCTATTACTTGCCAGCAAAGGGGCTGAGTTAAAAGCAAAAAAACTAAGTCTACAGGAATTAAACTGTTTAATTCCTGGCTCTTTAAATGAAATAATCACTGGTTTGGAATATTTACAGGAAAGGGAAATAATTGTTTTTGAAAATTTACAGAATGGCCAGGAAAGGCTTGACTTAAAAAATTTAAATAAAGATGAGGCGATCTTTATCTCTTTAAATCCATCAGGTTTAATGCCTACCCAGAAAGACGAAGAACCTGCCTGTACAACCAGAGATGATAGCGAGTTAGTTGAAAAACTTTTGGAATTCTTTCCGGCCCAGCCTGGCTCTCAGACCAGAAAACAGGCCAAATCTGAGATTAAGCGCTGGTGTGATGATTTCCCTCCAGGCTTAATAGAGGAACTCTTAAATAGAGTCCACAAATGGCTGGAACATCCTCAAAACCCTCATGAACGGGCGCATTATTACCTGCGGGCCATTATCTCGGACTGGTATGAAAAGGAAATATTTAGCTTTGAAAAGCTCCAGGAATATGATAGACTATATCGGGAGACCCGTGAACTGGCCAGAATTTATGGTTTTAAGAATTATCATCAGCTTAACCCTGTTCAGCTAGAGACGTTACAGAGCTGGCTTAAAGGAGGTCAGGGACTTTCTGTACAACTAGCCTGCTGGGCTGTTAAAAAAGCTGTCAAGCAGAAACGAGATGGCCGGCCGTCTCTCGATTATATCGAGCGAAATTATATTAAGCCTTTAAAGGATGCCGGTATTAAGAATACAGAAGAAGCCGAAGCTTTCTTTAATGAGAAAAGTAAAAAGTATCATCGAAATAAAGCTAATGGTAAAAATACTACAGACAAAACTATTAATATAGATGAAGAGACCGAGGAAGATGAATTAACATGTAACTTAGGCTGGGACAACCTTGAATGGGATGAACCAGAATGATTATAAGGAGGTAAGTTTTAATGCCAGAGAACAACCATGAATTTCAATTATTAGGGATTCTACTCCAATACCCAGACCAGATCGATCAGGCTGCTGACGAACTGGAAAACAAACATTTTAATAATCCTCATGCAGGATTAATTTACGAAGAATTACTTAAACAGTTTAGAAGGGATGGCGGAATCTCCAGGACCAAGCTATTATTAAAACTTAGAGAAGGTAACCTTGTTAAAAATCCTGAAGATATCATGGAGCGGCTTACTTCTGGCTATAACTCCAGGGAAGAATTAAAGCCAACTATTGACTTGATCAAGGAAGATTATCAGAAGAAGCTCTTGCGTCAGGCCGCCAATCAGCTCCAGGAACTGGCCGGTGATCCTGATAGAACTATCGATCAATATCAGTCCCGGGCCCAGGAGATCGTCTTTAATGCAACAAGCGAGGCTAGTGATCTAGAAAAACATATCTTTTCAATGGAAGAAGCTCTTATAAAATCATACGAATATTATATAGATCGCCGGAATAACCTGACTGATACTGGAGTCCAGACCGGTTATATGAGTTTAGATAGAATGATCGGTGGTTTCAAGAAAGGCCATCTTAATGTTATAGCTGCTTCAACCTCAATGGGTAAGACAGCTTTTGCTATTAATATTGCCCAGAATATTCTCCGCCGGGATA
>CAYONR010000141.1:0-4597 GCA_964405365.1 uncultured Halanaerobiaceae bacterium | reverse complement strand
CCTGTCCTACAGGAGCAATTACTGAAAAAGAAAATATTTCTGATGTCTGGAAAGCCTTAAACAATTCTAAAAAACATGTGATTGTCCAGACAGCTCCAGCAGTTAGAGTTGCTTTAGCTGAAGAATTTGATAAAGAACCAGGAACTGTGGCAACTGGTCAGATGGTTTCTGCGCTGAGGAAAATGGGGTTTGCAGGTGTTTTTGACACACAGTTTACTGCAGATTTGACTATTATGGAAGAAGGTACTGAGCTAATTAATAGAATTAAAAATAATGGAAATCTGCCTCTTTTCACGTCCTGCAGTCCAGGCTGGATAAATTTTATTGAAACATTTTATCCAGATTATCTCAAATATCTTTCAAGCTGCAAATCTCCTCAGCAGATGTTTGGAGCCCTGGCTAATTCATATTATCTGGAAAAGTATGATTTATCTCCAGAAGAACTTGTTGTTGTCTCTGTTATGCCCTGTACAGCTAAAAAGTATGAGGCAAACCGGCCTGAGATGATAGGTGATGTTGATTATGTATTAACCACCATAGAATTAGGTCAGATGATAAAACAGATGGGGATTGATCTTTTTGATCTGCCTGAAAGTGGTTATGATAAGATGATGGGCAGTTCAACTGGGGCAGCTGCAATTTTTGGGACAACAGGAGGAGTAATGGAAGCAGCTTTAAGAACAGCCTATGAGTTATTGACAGGAGAAGAACTCCCAGGAATTGATTTCCAGGAAGCCAGAGGGTTAAGTAAAGGGATTAAAGAAGCTGAAGTAGAGATAAATGATCTTAAATTGAGAGTTGCTGTTGCCCATGGTTTGAGTAATGCCAGGGAAGTTCTTGAGGCCATGAAAGCTGGAAAAGAATATCATTTTGTTGAATTTATGACCTGCCCAGGAGGTTGCATAGGTGGTGGTGGGCAGCCAATCTCTAGAGAAGACGGTGTGCTTGAAAAGAGAATAGAAGCAATCTATAAGATTGATCGAGAAAAAGAATTAAGAAAGTCTCATGAGAATCCAGAAGTTGAAATTCTTTATAATGAATATTTAGATGGGCCAGGCAGTGAGATTGCTCATAAGCTTCTCCATACTGAATATTCCTCTCAGAGTATCTATTAAGATTTAGTTTTTCTTAAGATCTATTTTAATCGTGAATAACTGCAACTTGTTTATAGTAGTGTAATTTTAAATTTGAATTATCAGGTTACCACTCTGCATATATCATTAGTGCAGGGTGGTTTTTTTGATTTTAGTAACTGTTTTGCTTGACAGCAGTAATGATTATTGATATTATTGCATTATAGAAAATAGTTTGCATAACTACAAAAATTAAAGGAGAGATTATAATGTTTAAATATATAAGAAATATAATGATATTTATTTTAGTATTGTCGCTAACTGTATTTTTTGCTGCTGATATTCAGGCTGATGAAAGACCTGTAGTTGTATCCAGTTTTACAATAATTGCAGATGCAGTGGAGCAGGTTGCTGGAGACAATATTGATCATCGAGTGATTGCTCCAGCTGGCGCTGAGGTACATGAATGGGAATTGGTACCTGAGAACTTTGTGGCTTTAGAGGAAGCAGATCTTTTCTTCTATAATGGCCTTCAGATTGAAGAATGGCTACCACAGGCAGAAGCTACTTTACAGGATGGGGCTAAGACTGTTGCAGTTGCTGAGAATATTGATGTAGATTTACTTCCAATATTATTAGGAAACTTTGAAGGCAGCGATGATCCTCATGTCTGGATGGATCCATTGAAATATGCCAGATATATTGAGGTAATAAGAGATGAATTGATAGAGTTAGATCCTGAGAATAAAGATGAATATGAAATAAATGCTGCAAATTATATTGGGAAGATCTGGAGTCTCCATGCAGAATTAACTGATAAGTTAAGAGATTTACCTGATGATAGAAGAATATTGATTACTTCTGAAGCGGCATTTTTATATCTTGCTGATAGATATAATTTTCATCATGATGCTGTCTGGGGAAGCAATTCTGAGGAAGAAGGAACACCCAGGCAGATCTTAAGAGTTACTGAAATGATTAATGAGAATCAACCTGGTGCTATCTTTTACGAGAGTACAATTTCAGGTAGGCATATCCAGGCAGTAGCTGACGATACAGATAGTGAAGTATTTGGTCCATTATATGTGGATTCAATTGCTGAATCTGGTGATCAAGCAGACAATTATATTGGTATGATGAGAGCAAATATTGAGCTGATTTTAGAGGCTTTAAATTAAGAGAGGTGATTATTCATGGGAGCTAATCAATTAGCAGTTGAAGCTAAAACTGTATCTGCTAGTTATTCTGAAACTGAAGAGCCTATCCTATATGATGTTAATTTAGAGCTGCCTCAAGGAAAATTTATAGCACTTATCGGTCCTAATGGGGCTGGTAAGTCAACCTTATTTAAGTTGCTGGTTGGATTAAAAAAACCGGAGAAGGGCTCTATTAGATTATATGGGGATACAGTAAAAGAGCATCGGAAAAAACAGAAAGTATCTTATATTCCTCAGGAAGGCGAGTTAGATTGGGACTTTCCGATTCTTGTAAAAGATGTTATTAAAACTGGTCTTTTTGGGAAACGCAATTATTCGATTTTTGATAAACTGTTTAGATTAAATATATATAAAAAAGATGAGCTTGGAAAAATAGATAAAGTTTTAGAGTTAGTAGATCTTAAGAACAAAAAGAATTCGCCGATCAAATCACTTTCAGGAGGTCAGAAAAAGAGGGTATTCCTGGCCAGAGCTTTAATCCAGGATGCTGATATACTTCTTTTAGATGAGCCTTTAACCGGGGTTGATCAACAATCTGAAGAGATAATAATTGATCTTTTACAAAAGGGTGTAGCTGATGGCAAAACAATTATAATGGCTTCTCATGATATAGCTGCTACTAAAGAATATGCTGACCTTGCTATTCTAATAAATAAGACGATCATTAAAGTTGGAGACCCAGATGAGGTAATAACTAAGAAATGGATCAAAGAAGTATTCGGTAAGAATTTGCATTATTTATAAAATTTAATATGGAGGTTGTTCCATATGGCTATATATTCAATGTTTGAAACATTTTTTATCAGAGTAATGAGTTTTATCGGTTATATATTTAGTTTCTTACCAGGTGTTTTAGGAGATCCCTTTGAGTATATATTTATGCAGAGGGCATTATTAACTGCTATCCTGGTTGGAGTTGTTTGCGGAATTCTATCTAATTTTATTATTTTAAAGAAATGGGCCTTGCTTGGAGATTCGATAAGTCACTCAGTCTTGCCAGGTGTTGCTTTAGCTTATTTATTTGGTCTACCCTTTGCAGTGGGGGCCTTTGTTGCCGGAATAATTGCAGCAGGCAGCATGTCATTTATTGAGATTAATAGTCGGATAAAGGAAGATACTGCTATGGGAATAATTTTAACTAGTTTCTTTGCTGCCGGGGTAATAATCATTAGTAGAATATCTACTTCTACTCATCTGATGCATATATTATTTGGAAATGTGTTAGGTGTGCAGATGGATGCTCTGATTCTAACTGCTATTATTAGTTTGGTAACATTATTCTTCGTTAAGATATATTTTAATGAATTATTGATTTATACATTTGACCCGATTCAGGCATCAGCTTTAGGGCTTAATACATCATTTTTTCATTATGGTTTAATGCTTCTAATAACGATGACGATTGTTGCTAGCTTAGAGACTGTAGGGATAATACTTGTAGTGGCAATGCTTATAACACCTGGAGCAACTGCATATTTATTGACAGACAGGTTATCAATCATGATATTGATTTCTTCTTCAATAGGTTTTATATCATCTGTTGTTGGACTATATGTATCTTTTGCATATAATATTGCTTCAGGGGCTTCAATAGTTATTGTAATGTCAATTATATTTATATTTTTCTTTATTATGTCTCCTAAGTATGGCATTCTTAAATTAGGACAGAAATTGCGAGCCAGTTAAAAAGACTTAAATGGAGAGATTAAAATGCCAACAACTGTAATGGAAGATTATTTAGAATGTATTTATGATATTATACAGGCTAAGGGCTATGCAGGAACTAATGATATAGCTGAAAAGCTTGATATTCATCCTTCAACTGTGAGTCGCATGATTAAAAAGTTAGATAAAAAGGGTTATATCAATTATGAACCTTATCGGGGAATGACTTTAACAGAAGCAGGAGAAGTGATTGGTAAGAGGATTAGTTCTAACCATAAACTTTTAGAGGAGTTCTTTAAGATATTAGGTGTTGAGGATGAAGAGATAATTGAGCAAGATATTGAAGGGATAGAGCATCATTTAAGTGCTAAAACCATTGATAATATTCTTGCTTTAGTTGATTTTTTTACAGAAGAGCCAGAGCGGCTGGAAAACTTTAATGAATTCAAGGATGAGTAATAAGTATGAGTCTGGTTTAAAGATAGTTTTAATGCCTTTAAATAGAAATTATTGTCAGGTATCATTAGTCTGCAATCCCTGCAGTTATAATGGTATCTGGCTTTTTTATTTTTGTTGGCTTTATTATTAATTTTAAGACTTTTAATTTAGCCCTTGACATCCAATCCTATTAGTATTACACTT
>CAYONR010000140.1:0-4637 GCA_964405365.1 uncultured Halanaerobiaceae bacterium | reverse complement strand
GGGGGTATTTTTTTGTCGAGGTTGGTTTTTATTCATTACAGGAATGCTCCTTAAAATTTTATTGAAATTATTTTAAAATAAAGTATCAAATTATTATTCTTCTAAACAACTTCAATTATTTTAATCCTCACACATGGTAATAATTATGATATAAAAAAATGATGCATCTTCACTCACCTAAGCGACTTCTTCTATATATATTTAGTATTAACTTTTCATTAATTTTGCTAGAGTTTTTGCTGCATTCTCAGGGCCATTATATTTTCCTTGCCAGGCTTTTAATTTTTTCATGTTAGTAGAAAAGCTTTTTTCATTCAATATCTTAAAAATATAGTTATTAAGTTTTCCATTTTTAAGAAGATAAAGGGGTAGATTAAAGCCCGCTCCATGGTTTTCAATTAGTTGTAAATTTAAATTTTGTTCTGGCTGTAAAGGAAATCCTATTATTGGTATACCAGATGCTATTGCTGTTTGGATACTCCCCTGTCCACCATGAATTATTGCTAAATCACATAAAGGCATAACTTTATGTGATGGCATATGATCTTTTAATAAGATTTTATCTGAGGGTTCAAAATTTAAAGGATGGGTGGTTATACAGAATAATATACGACAATCCATATCTTTCAGAGATTCATATGCTTTAGAAAGATAATTTTCATTACTAGAGGTAAGAGCAACAAATATTTTCGGCTTATCTGTCTGAAAGAAATCGTATATATCCTGAGGTAATTCTCTAAAAAGTTTTGCGTAAATAGCTCCTACATGAAAGAGTTTTATACGGCTACTGTGCCTGGAAGCTTTGATATTATCCCAGTTTTCGATCGCTTTTTTAGAAATACCGATAATTTCAGGAGTGTCAGTCACAAATACATAATCGCCAATAAATAAATCAGTGATTTTACAGGAGTGATACCCAAATCTTTCGCAACTTTATTAAATGGCTTTGTATAGAGCTTAGTATGAGAGAAAAACCAATTTGCAAGTGAAATCTTCCAGTTTTCTGGCAATAAGCGTATATTTCCCCAATTAAATTTTTTGTTATAGGGGCAATATTTTTTCAAATACTGGAGGGAAAAATGATCCATGGACTGTTGAAAGAGGAATATTTAAATATCTAATAGATAGCTTAGTAGAAAGTGTAAACCCTATATGAACAAGGTTAATATTATTTTTTTGAAGAATTTAATTTCATTATTTACATGTTCTCTTAGCTCTTTAGTTGTATAGAAATTAGATCTTTCCCCAATATTTGCTAGGACATAATTTCTACAACGCTGCTCTGTCATTACAGGCGGGACTAAATAGTATGGAATATTTTCCTCTTTTAAGATGAATTCATATGTTCCTCCATGAGTAGCCACTATAGGTTTTATTCCCTTCCCCTTTAATGCTTTATAGATTTCTATTGCCCTGGATGTTTCAGATAAATATGCAAGATTGGGAAATAGGCAAATACTCATACTATTTAGCCTCCTAACAGAGTTGGGCTCTCTGCTTGTCTTTTGTGTAAACTTGGACTTTAGCATCTACAATAGATATAATACATGCTAGATAATGGTTACCAGACAGTCTCAGGCGCTACATAGAAAGCATCAACTGAGGAAGTAAAGTAATTGGCTTTAAACTGATTTTCTCTTTGGGATACCTTAAGTTCTAGAAAACCTTCAGGAGCCAGCATCATCCTGTCCATTTTTCTCTCCTGTTCGGTAAGGAACAATCTCTGGTCATATGACGAATCAAAGTAATATAGATACTGTCCTACAAACACCAGGTAGCTATTTTTTAGATACCAACTTACAGGAACATCAGCTAAGAGAACTTCAATGGATCCTGGGCCTTTTGCCAGAGGCTCGCCAAACTCTACTGCATTGAGCGGAATACCGTCGGCCATAAAGACATATCCAAGTTGATGGTCAGCAACTACCCACTTTTCAAGATCGTCCAGCCAGGTTTCAGCGACTACGTGACCTGCACCTGAACGTGCTGTGGCTGCATGCCTGGTTTTGAGCCCCACCCCAACATCCGTGCCGGCATACCCAGGGCCTGGACCGCAGCAGCCATGACCAGACTGTACTCTACATATCGAAAACTGGTACCGTCGCCCGCCTCCTCTATAATTACTCGCGGGTTTCTTGATAAAGGCTTGTTCGAGCCCGAATGACTCCACCTGCTGTTGGTCCAGACTGCCAGAGCAGTCACCTGTTGAAACTCATCATCAATACCTTTAATTACATCGTCAAGATTGTACTCGGTACGCAGTTGAACCGACCCTGGCTCTTCAGGGCTGTGGTACAAAAAAGAATTTGACAAAGAATATGACGCACCGGCCTATTCTGCCCACTGAACACCAGATACGACTAAATAGGACCAGCAATCAAAATATTATTAATAGATCTATTTAACCATAAGTTATTTTCCTATTAACATTTTCTATATCAATACTTGATCTCAATCTCTGGGAAGCCAAATGCATACGGAGCAACTTCATATTGCTGGAAATAGATAACTAAAACTGAATCTCTCAAGTAATAATCCTGGTCTTTTCTTATACCAGCAAAATCAAGGCCTGAATAATAATCACCTGGATTAGCTTTAATATCTTCTTGAATTTTATCATTAACATCTTTTAAAGTCAGATCTGTTCTAGCTAAGAAATCATTTAACTCTAATTGCTGACCGGTCTCTTTATCAATATTATAAGAAAATTTATAGGTTAAACCATGTGCACCACCAGTATATTGATAATGATAAAAGTTCAAACTAATTATATCATCATACTTCTGTAGTTCATATCTGATTGTGGCGTTGTACGGCCTGAACTCCCACTCTTCATCTTTAATGCTTTCATAATCTTTAGCTGCCATCTCATTCAAGTCAAAAACAAAATCAAGGCCATTATTAATAAATTCCTGGTTGTATTTATCTACCTGGCTAAAATTATCTTTGAATTGTGGAATTTCAATATCAATCTCTATCATCTCAGAGCTAGAATTGTAATTAAAAACATCCAGTCTATTATTTTCTGCAAGAGCAGCTCCTGATATTAATACTAATATAATGATTGAGAGCAAGCTCAGGCATATAACTTTTTTCAAAATTATCTCCTCCAATAATATAATAATCCTACTGGAAATTGCTTTCTAATGCTTCAATAAATTCACTCCTTACTCTATCGCCTCAACCTTTATACCATCTTCAATACCATAAAATTCACTAACACTATCATCCATTTCAAGGGTATATTCAACAGACTGATCTACCTTCTCCATATTATCTGGTATTAATCTCAATAGAATACCGTTATATTCTTCATCAACCATTTCAACAATTCTATAAAACATTGGTTCGACATCCCAGGGAGAAAGTTCAATATCTTCTTGACCATCAGCTTTCATTGTAAAATTGAAATCTGCTCTTTTTATAAATTCCATAATCTGTATTTCACTATCAAAGGCAATATCCGTAGCTAAAACCATATTATCATCTTCTCCACCATCATAATCATATATCCAGGCCAATTCGTCAGGCAGTTCAGGATCCTGGCCCCAGTAAGCATCTAACACCTTAACTTCTTCAATCCTATCAAACTCATACATATAGTCATCGTCGGTATATTCATGAGGGGTAATTTCTTCATTAGATGGACCCATATTCTTTTCAAAAAATCTGATAGTATCTTCTAACATTTCTTTTCTGACCTGATGTGCAGTGGATTGATAGGTAACGAATTGAGCAGGTATATTTTCATCCTGGTATATCTCTTCTACCCGTTTAAATCCATTTATATAACTATCATCCATAGTATCCCATAAAGCCTTACCTAAAGTATCATCCAAACTAATTTTATAAAAACTTTCTAACTCGCCTATATAAAAATACTTAGCTATATCATTATATGCTTCTCTATCAAATCTAGAACCAATTAAATCATCAAAATCATTTACTCCATTGTTGTAATTTAGAGTATAACCAGCTAATGAATCATGTGGTAAGATTATTGCATCTACTCCACCTACTACAAAAGCTCTAACTCTATCTGGATTTAATTTTGCAAAGTTTGCTGTAAAAGTACCAGTTATTGAATAGCCCCATAAAAATATATCATGGTATGTTTCTAATTCTAATTCGAGTTCTAATTTTTCTCTTGCATGATCAACCATCTCAAGCAATTGCAAATCAATTCTTTCAAGATCACCGGTTAATTTCATAGTAGATCTTGAAAGTCCAGCAGTAACTCCGTCCCATCCCTGGCCATACTCTTCAGGAGGGTTTTCATAATTTGGGAAAGCAGCAACTAGTTTTGGAAATTTTCCTATCTGCTGTTGTGCAGTTACCTTTGATGAACGTTCATGATCACTATAATTATCAGATCTATCCGGGGCACTTGCAGGCTCTACTAAAATTCTAGTTACCTCATCTAATTGGATTCCTTCAGGCACATGAAGATAATATGTCCAATTAAAGTCATATTCTCCACTTGATTCTGCTGTTACTTCAAATAACTGGCTTTCCTCTAATACATTTTCACTTTGACCATTATCCCCATTTACATCATTAATAGCATCTGTACCAGAACAGGCTGAAAAAATAATTAATAAAATAAAAAATAAAAGACAAATAGACATTCTTTTTTT
>CAYONR010000139.1:0-4655 GCA_964405365.1 uncultured Halanaerobiaceae bacterium | reverse complement strand
TTACTGATGAGTATAAGGTTGATTTTAAGCCGATGAAGATAAATTTTGGACTTTTGCCTGATTTGGATGAAGAGATAAAAGCTAAAAGAAACCGGAATCAGAGACGTTCTGAGCTTGCTTTAAAGAGGCTGAAAAGCATTAAAGATAAGTATAATATTTAATAATTCTTATGCTGGCCGGATTATATCGGTCAGTTTTCTTATTGGGAAAAGTTTAATTTATATGTTATAATATAGTTTAATAAAGTAAAACAATAAGTTTTTCTAAATTGTTATCTTGACATTATAAAAAATAATATGTTAATATTAAAGAGATGAAAAACAATTTTGAATCATATGACAATTTTGTGAGGTGGTAATTTGAGTAAGGTTGATTTTTCAGCTACGACGATAATTGCAGTCAGATATAAATCAGAGATTGCTATTGCCGGTGATGGTCAGGTGACCATGGGCGACACTGTAATGAAGGCCGGTGCTAGAAAGATTAGAAGGCTTTATAATGATAGTATTCTTGCCGGTTTTGCCGGTACTTCTGCTGATGCATTTACATTATTCGAGAAATTTGAAGGCAAATTACAGCAGTACCATGGTCAACTTGAGAGATCTGCTGTTGAGATGGCTAAAGAATGGCGTACTGATAAGATGTTGAGGAAGTTAGAGGCATTATTGATTGTTGCCAATCAAGAAAAGTTATTGTTGATATCAGGTACTGGTGATGTGATTGAACCTGATCATGACTTTATTGCTATTGGCTCAGGTGGTTCCTATGCTAGAGCTGCTGCTCAGGCTTTGATGGCTCATAACACCAATCTTTCAGCTGCCGATATTGCCAGGGAGTCTCTGGAAATTGCAGCTGATATCTGTATTTATACTAATAAAAATATTTCTGTTGATACATTGGGAGATGATGTTAATAATGAGTAAATTAACTCCTAAAGAAGTTGTTGCGGAACTTGATAAATATATAATTAGTCAGGATGAGGCTAAGAAATCTGTGGCAATTGCTTTAAGGAATAGATTTAGACGGAAGAATATTACGGATGAAACTATAAAGGATGAAATAATTCCTAAGAATATTTTAATGATCGGTCCAACTGGTGTTGGTAAGACTGAAATAGCCAGAAGACTTGCTAAATTAGCTGGTTCGCCATTTATTAAGATTGAGGTCAGCAAATTTACTGAAGTAGGTTATGTTGGCCGGGATGTTGAATCGATGGTTAGAGATCTTTTAGAGACTGCCATCAGGATGGTTAAGGAAGAGAAATCTAAAGAGGTAGAAGAAGAGGCAGCCAGAAGAGCCAGGGAAAGAATTTTGGAAATATTACTGCCTGGTACCTCTAAGAAAGATGAATCTTCAACTTCTAGCAATCAATTTCGGTTAGCTCCAGGTATTGAAACTGATAGTGAAGCTGATGACAGTAAAGATGAGCAAGATGATTCTGAAAAAAATAAATTGATTGAAAGACAGCAGAAAAGACGGGAGAGATTTTTAGAACGTCTTGAAGAAGGCTATTTTGATGATAAAGAGATTGAGATCCAGGTTGAAAGCAAGAATCCGAAGACAATTGATATTTTCTCAAACGCCGGGGTTGAAGAGATGGGAATTAATATGGAGGATTTATTAGGTTCTCTTATGCCATCTCAAAAGAAGAACAAGAAGGTTACTGTTGCCGAGGCAAGAGAAATTTTTGAAGAGCAGGAAGCTGAGAAGTTAATTGATATGGATGATATAATTAGTATTGCCAGAGACCGAGTTGAAGAGGAAGGGATTATCTTCCTTGATGAGATTGATAAGATTGCCGGTAGAGAAAGTGATTCTGGACCTGAGGTTTCCCGGGAGGGAGTTCAGAGAGATATTCTCCCAATTGTTGAGGGTTCTACAGTCTTTACTAAATATGGACCTGTTAATACTGATCATATATTATTTATCGCTGCAGGTGCCTTCCATGTGAGCAGCCCGGCAGATATGATTCCTGAGCTTCAGGGTAGATTCCCAATCAGGGTTGAACTGAATAGTTTAACAAAAGATCATTTTGTTACTATTTTAAGGCAGCCTGAAAATGCTTTAACGAAACAGTATAGAGCATTACTAGAGACTGAAGGTCTTGATATTAAGTTTACTGATTCTGCAATTGATGCTATAGCAGGTTATGCTGCTCAAATAAATGAGCAGACTGAAAATATAGGTGCAAGAAGACTTCATACAATCATGGAGAAGGTTTTAGAAGAGATTTCTTTCGAGGCTCCAGAGATGGACAAGGGTGAATTTAAGATCGATGCCGATTATGTTGATGATGCTCTGGCATCAGTAGCTCAGGATAGAGATTTAAGTAGATATATTTTATAATTATTAGTTTTTCATAAAATGAATGGAGGTAATAACAATGGCGAATTTATTAGACAAAAGTAGGAAGATCAATCGTTTATTACAGCAGAGTGGTGGAAAGCCAGTAGATTTTGAAGAAATGGCTAATGTATTGACAAAGGCAATTGACTGTAATATTTATATCCTTAGCAAAAAAGGTAAAATATTAGGGCATAGTATTTTAGATGATTTTGAATGTGATATTATGGAAGAGAAAGTTATTGAGAATGGTCGTTTCCCTGAAGAATACAATGATTTTTTATTGCGTTCAAATAATACAAGAGAAAATATTGAACAAAAAGATAATGAATGTGTTTTTTCTGAAGGAGATGAATGCTTATTCCAGGATAAGTTGACTACTGTTGTTCCAGTTGTAGGTGGCGGAGATCGCCTGGGAACACTGGTGCTAGCTAGATATGGTAGTAATTTCATCGATGAAGATTTAGTTTTAGGAGAATATGGTGCTGCAGTTGTTGGTATGGAGATTCTTCGCTCAAGAAGCGAAAAAGGCGAAGAAAAAGCCAGAAAGAAGGCAGCAGTTACAATAGCTATTGAAACTCTCTCTTATTCAGAATTAGAGGCTATAGAACATATTTTTGAAGAGCTTGACGGCGAAGAAGGCTTACTTGTAGCCAGTAAAGTAGCTGATAGAGTTGGGATAACAAGATCTGTAATAGTTAATGCTTTAAGAAAGTTTGAAAGTGCCGGTGTTATTGAATCTAGATCACTGGGAATGAAAGGAACTCATATTAAAATATTAAATGAATATTTATTAGAAGAATTAGAGAAACTAAAATAATAAATTCTTTAAATTGATTAAATTTGCCCTGCTTTTAGATAGGCAGGGTTATTATTTTTTAAATTTAAGAATATTTTTTAATAAATATGAGCTAAAAAGTTGAAATTATCATTATAAAAGGGGTATAATAGACTATAGATAATTATTTCAGGAGGCATGTATAAAAATGGCAAAAAATGTTTTAGTAGTGGATGACGCTTCATTTATGAGAATGATGATTAAAAATATTTTGCAGGGAACAGATTATCAGGTTGTTGCTGAAGCAAGTAATGGCAAGGAAGCTGTAGAGATGTATTCTGAGCATAATCCTGATCTGGTAACAATGGATATTACCATGCCAGATATGGATGGAATTGAAGCAGTTAAAAAGATATTAGAGATTGATCCTAATGCAAATGTTATTATGTGTAGCGCTATGGGACAGCAGGCTATGGTTATTGATGCTGTTGAAGCAGGAGCCAAAGACTTTATAGTCAAACCTTTTAAAGAAGATAGAGTTTTAGGTGCTATTAAAAAAGTCTTTAATGAATAAAATTTTATAAACAGGAGGAAGTCCCGATGGATGAACAGTATTTACAGATGTTTTTTGATGAATCTGACGAATATATTCAGGTATTAAATGAGAATATACTGGCACTTGAGCAAGATCCAGATGACAAAGCCGTTATTAATTCAATTTTTAGAGCCGCCCATTCACTTAAAGGAATGGCAGCTACTATGGGTTTTGACCGTTTAACCAGTTTAACACATAAACTTGAAAATGCTCTTGATAAGATTCGTAATGATGAGTTGAAACTTGATACGGAAATGATAGATTCACTTTTTGCTGGCCTTGATTTAATAACTTCTATTGTCAATGATATAAAAGAGAGTGGAGAAGAATTAACTGAGGTTCAGGATTATGTAAATGAATTAAATGAGATGATTGCTTCTCATTCTGGTGAAGTAGATATTGATTCTGTTATTAATGAAGAGGATGCCGAAAATAATCTTGCTGATCAGGCTATATTAAGTTTGACCAGTGCAGAAAAAGAAGAAATATTGGAAAATAAAGGTGAAACTGATTACATATATGGTGTGTTGGTTGAGCTAGAAAAAGATAGTATGTTAAAGAGTGTTCGAGCTTACATGGTTTTAAAGACTGCCTCTGAAGTCGGTTATATTGTGAAATCATCGCCAACTCGGGATGAGATTGAAAATGAAAAAGATGAGGATATCAGTAGAAAGATTAAATTTATTTTGATTTCTAATTTAAATTCTGAAGAATTAGAAAATGAAATCTTAGATATTATTGATGTTAAATCTGTAAATATAAATAATGAGGAAATAGATTTCTCTGATATTAAGCAAAAAGAAAATGAGAAAGATAAATCTTCTCAAAAATCAAAAAGCAGTAGCAATAAAACTAATGTTGAAGTTTCTCCTACAGTCCGAGTTGATATTTCAAAGCTTGATACATTGATGAATATGGTCGGTGAGCTATTGATCAATA
>CAYONR010000138.1:0-4674 GCA_964405365.1 uncultured Halanaerobiaceae bacterium | reverse complement strand
TTTAAGAGTGCATTAGAAAAATTAGAAGATATGCGTAGTGAAATTGAAAAAAATGAATTATAGAGAGGGAGTGATAATAAAAAAGCCAGCAAAATATATTTAAACAAAACTTAAAATCCTGTTAAAGAGAGCTTTAAACTTATTCATCAGAAGGGAGAGATAATTAATGCTAAAATTATTTAAAAAAGCACCTCTCTATTCACTTGTTATTGTATTAGCTTTAGTTCTTGCTTTTAATACAGCTCAAGCTACTGAAATTACTTTTTGGTCAGGTGAAACAGAAGAAGAACGCCAAGCTGTTATTAGAGATATAGTCGAAGAATTTGAAGAAGAATATCCAGAAATTGAAGTTGAAATAGTTCCAGTTCATGAATCTGATTTGCCGGATCAGCTAACTGCGGCTATGGCAGCAGACACTTTGCCTGCACTGGTAGAGCTTGGGTTAGAACATGTTATGTTACTATCTGAACTAGATCTTCTAGATAGCGAAACTGCTGAATTAGCAATTGAAAATATTGGTCGTGATGATTATTTTTCCAGCCCCATAGAAATGACTTCAATTGAAGGTGAAAATTTGGCGGTGCCAATGCACGGTTGGGTACAAGCTATTTGGTACAGACAGGATTGGTTTGATGAAGCTGGTATAGATTCCCCTGAAGACTGGGAAACAATAGAAGAAGCTGCGGAATATTTCAATGATCCCCCTGAAACGTATGGTTTTATTACAGGAACAGGAGCAACTCATTATACTAGACAGGGTTTTAACCAATTTGCCTTTTCAAATGAAGCTTATATGTTTGACGAAGAAGGGAATATAGCTTTTGACTCACCTGAAATGGTAGAAACAATGGAATTTTACAAAAGTCTGGATGAATATGCCCCACCTGGACCGCAGGATCATAGGGATGCAAGATCTTTATATATGGCAGATCAGTTAGGTATGCTAGTTTATTCTACTTTCTTCATGGGTACTTTAGATGAAGGGGCACCAGAGTTAATTGAAGATACAGGTTTTGCTCCAAGAATGGTAAATGAAGAGGAAGCTGTTTATGGTCAGTTTCAGTCTTTAGGAGTAACGGATACAGCTAGTGAAGAGGAAAAAGAAGCCGCCAGAAAATTGATTGAATTTATGATGACAGATGATCAATATATAGATTATCTACACATGGCACCTGCTGGAATGCTTCCGGTGAGAGGTTCTGTAGCTGAAGATCCTAATTATAGAGATCATGAACTCTTAGAAGTTTTTGGAGAACAGCTGGATGATATTATTGATTCATTAGAAGTTGCTGACGGGTTTGGATTTGAGCATGACCAGATTCATCCTGAACTTGGCCCTATTACAGCTCAATTTGTAATAGGATCAGAGATAGCAGAAATGCTAGATCAAGACAGGTCTCCAGAAGAAGTAGTGCGCAGAATAAATGAATGGATGGAGGATATTGTGGAATAAATACTTGCAAAATACTGCAATAAACAATCAAGATATTGAACATTAATTAATATCAGGAGGGAGTATTTTGCCCTCCTGATTTTAATTTCCAAAAAGGAGAGTAATTATGCTTAAAAAGCTAAGAATTATTTTGAATAAAGAAAAGTATTTGGGCTGGGTTTTAATTCTGCCCTCACTTTTAATCATATTAGGACTTATAATTTATCCGGTGTTTTATAATGTATATCTGAGTTTGCATGAAGTTGCACTGCAACCTGGAATTGATGATGCTTTTGTCGGATTACAAAACTATTATGAACTGTTGACAGATACAACATTTTGGAGCTCTGTATTCAACACATTTGCTTTTACTGTAGCTACAACTCTTATCAGCACTTTCATTGGTTTTGTGGTAGCACTATTATTAAATAGAAAATTTAGAGGTCGTTCTGTTGTCCGGGGGGTGGTTCTTTTTCCTTATGCTGCCCCAGTAATCTCCTTAGTATTTGTGTGGCAATTTATATTTGACCCTGTCTATGGGCAAGTAAATTATTTTTTGTCAGAAATACTTGGAATTATACCAGAGCCTATTGCATGGTTAGAAATGCCCAGTTATGCAATTTATGCTGTAACAGCTTTCAACAGCTGGCGCATGTTTCCTTTTGCTTTTCTAATGCTAATTGCAAGATTACAGGCTATACCTCAAGATTTATACGATGCAGCAAAAGTAGATGGAGCAAATAAGTGGCAAAAAATACGATATATAATATTACCGCAAATGAAATTTGTCATAGCCACCATAATATTGTTAAGGGGTATTTGGAATGTTTATAAATTTAGTGAAATATGGCTTTTAACTAGGCATCTAAATGTATTATCTGTTTATACCTATCGAACTGCTTTTTCGCAGTATGAGCATGGTATGGGAGCAACTATTACTACTTCAATGTTCCTTATTTTATTTGGCTTCATTATGCTATACATCAAGAAGGTGTTAAAATGGTGATAAAAAAACTCCTATCAAAAATCTATAATAACTTATTGTTTTATGCTGGCATAGTAGCAACTCTCACTATTGCTGGATATCCTTTTATACAGATGTTATTTTCCTCACTCAAAGAAGAATCACAGCAATATGTATATCCCCCAAGTCTTTTACCTGAAGGGGGCCTTTCTGAGCTAACTTTAATTAACTTTCAAGAAGTGCTTAATCCTGAAATCTTCCCCTTTATAAGATTTTTTGCTAACAGTTTTGTTGTTTCTTTCATTTCTGCAGGTTTAGCTGTTGGGATAGCAGTATTTGGTGCATACAGTTTTGCTCGTTTAAAATATACAGGACGACGGTTTTTGCAAAGGAGTATCATTCTGGTTTACATGTTTGGCGGGATTTTACTCGTGATTCCCTTATATCAAATTATAGTTAGTGTAGATCTTGCAGATACACATTTGGCTCTTATTATTGTGTATTTAATGCAGGTATTACCAGTAGCTTTGTATATGCTAGGAAATTATTTCAGATCTGTACCTTATGAAATTGAAGAATCTGCCATGATAGACGGCTGTACAAGAATTCAAGCCATAGTAAAAATTGTAATACCTCTCTCCAAACCTGCCATGGTAGCAGTATTCATTTATGCTTTTATGATAGCTTGGAATGAGTATTTGTTTGCTTCAATTTTCTTAATGAGCCCTGAAAATCACACATTACCAATTGGCTTAGACCAATTATTCTATACTGAGCACCAAATCTGGGGAAGAATGATGGCTTCATCGCTATTAACTGGAATACCAATAATTATTTTGTTTTTAGCTCTACAAAAGTATATTACTAAAGGTTTAACTGCTGGCAGTCTTGATTGATTTATGATTGAATTATTGTATTTAGTGTAGAGATTAAAACTTTATTTTAAAATATTCAAGTAGAAAATATTGTTCACAACAAGGGGGTTATTACAGTGGTGAATCTAGGCTTTGATATTGGCAATATAACTGATAAAAAAATAGAAAAATTTAAATCTGCTACTCAGGAGATATTTTCAAAACAGGCGAGCTGGCGTAATGAAGAGCTAATAATTAAAGTAAATGAGGATTATCCGTATATTTATACAAGAGACCTTGCAATTCTTATTAATTTTTTAGTGGAAGAAAATCAAAAGCAGCTTGCTCTGGGAGCAATTAAATTTTTGAAAAAATGTCAGCTTCAAACCGGTGAATGGGTCCAGAGATATAATGAAAATTATGGTAGGGAAGAAGACAAATTACAGGAAGATAATACTGGATTAGCAATTTGGGCAATTATGAATTATCTCGAAAGATATGGGGATAATGAACTAAGCAACATTGAAAAAAATTTAATAGAAGGTATTAATTGGATAAAAAACAATTTAAATGACGATTTTAATCTACTTTATAGTCATAGTTCAAATCATGAAGATGGTATCAATGAGGGGTATGAATTATGGACTAATTCAGTTTCTGCTAAAGCCATAAAAATGTATGCTGATTATTTTAATGATAGTGAAATGTATTCTTTATATAGAAATATAAAAAATGCAATCATGGATTTGCTTACATGGGAAGGGCGATTCATCAGAAAGATTGATAAAACTGGCCAAAAATATTTAGGTCCCGATGTAATTCTAATTTCACCTTACTATTTTGAAATAATTTCTCAACAGAATAATTATCTACTGGAAAGTTTAAATTATATTTTAGATGAACTACAGGATAAAAGGTTAGGCGGATTATGGCGATATAAAGAAGATGTTTATTTTCCAGGCCCATGGGTTATTTATACAGCTATTGTATCTAAATGTTTATTTGACGCTGATTATAAAAAGCGAGCAGTGAATTTACTTGAATGGATATTTAGCACTGCAAAAGATGGCAAATTACCCGAACATCTAGTGAGTAAAAAGGAATTTGAAAAAAATAAGAAGAGACAGATTAATAGGGCTAAAAATATGCCAGTTAAAAAAATGAAAAAAGTCCGTTTGGGTATAATCAAAGATTTAGAAGACAAATTTGAAAATAATGATGTAGTTGGTTACTCCAGACCAATAATGTGGAGTCATATTGAAACGTCCAGGGCTTTAAAAAAGGGAGGGTACATTGAAGAAATTAATTTTAGAATTTGATAACATAATCAACAATCGCATTGGATAATCTTTAAAAGCAAGTGAAAAGGATAAATCAGGAGCTGATATTATGAGCAGATTATGGGGAGATTTCGACCGGATCGA
>CAYONR010000137.1:0-4699 GCA_964405365.1 uncultured Halanaerobiaceae bacterium | reverse complement strand
ATTATCATGATAACCTGACTCTTTCAGATATAAGTCAGTTAAATACTATGTCAAGCTCAAACTGTAGTCGGGCAGTTGATGAACTTTCTGAGATGGGCTATACATCTAGAAAAAGAGATAGTGAAGATCGCCGTAAAACCAGAATTTCTTTAACTGATTCTGGAATAAAATATGTTGAAAATGTAAAGGAAAAAATTGAAGAAAAGCTTACTGAACATTTAGCAGTATTAAGTGATGAAGATCTCGCAATACTCCAGGAGTCTTCAAAAAACATTTATGATGTTCTCTCTAAATTAAACTGTATTGAAAAAGATTCATCTAACTGTTAAATTAAACCAAGAGCCCCTGCATATGCAGAGGCTCATTTTTCATATTATTTTATATTAATATTATAAATCAAGACTTACAGCAGCCTGAATACTACTTCTGTTGCCTCCAGGTGAAAAACCAGCTCCCAAATCAGCACTGCCTCCTGCAAAATTCAAACCAAAACCGGCAGTCAATACCCTTTCACCATCAGGTTCTTTATAAGTACCACCTCTAACTGTTACAAGTCGGAATAACATATCATTTTCAATACCTAAGTAGAGAATAGGATCTCCAGCCTTATCCTCAGTCAGAACTGGAAAATTATCAATATCTGCTGCAAGTGTAGTTCCTATCACCGGTACTCTTGCAGAAACCCCAATCCTACTGCTTCTAGCAGGGCTATAATTTTCCTTACGCTCATTCTCTCCCTCTAATTCCCAGCCAACATTTTCATCATATTTATAAAATCTCTCATTAGATGCTAAAGTAAGATCAGCAGCCCATAAATTTTCAATCATTACACCTAATTTAACCATCGGAGTCATCTGCAACATTAAGCCGCCATCGACTGCAAAGCCCGAATCAGTTGCCTGCCATTCTCTTTGAAAGGGCTCACTATCATTAATCTCTAACTCATATTCACCTCTAGTCAAACGCTGATAACGAATATTTACCCCATATGAAGCTATGCCAACTTCTGCAGGTATTGTAAATATATCTCCTGAAAGCCCCATACGACCATCCTGATGCAATTGATAATTATAACTCGCTCCTGAATCGTCTTTATCGCCTTTAATCCTGGCCTGAAAATTCCCACCGGCTCCTGCAGAGCCGAGTTTAAAACCTAATAAACCCTGGCCTGTTAGATTTACTTCCTCAGGCAAGCTTTCTAGAAATTCTCCCGGGCTCTCAGCATCTACAGAAAATTTATCTATACTTTCAGCTAATTCCCCATATTGAAAAACATCATCTGCAACCAGTCCCCCACTGGCTAAAAACCCAATTCGACCAGATTGGTATAATCCAGCTGGATTAAAAATCAAGGCAGCCGCATCATCACTGACTGCAGTAAATGCTCCTCCCATACTATATGGCCTGGCAAGCGCTTCTGCAGACATTATTGGATCAATATTATTAGCTCTAACATTGATCGAGGCTAATAATACCAAACTTAAAATAATAATCAATAGTCCAAGCTTTTTCTTCATTAAAATTAGCCCCTTTCTATAACTTTAAGTTAATTAAATAATCCTTGAATTCTTCTCCAAGATCATCACGTCTTAATGCAAACTCTACAGATGCTTTTAAAAATCCTAATTTATTTCCAACATCATAGCGGTCCCCTTCAAAATCATAAGCTTCAAGCCTTCTTTTCTCAGCAAGAGTCTTTAATGCATCTGTTAACTGAATTTCCCCGCCTTTTCCTGGCTCTGTTTCAGCTAAAATAGGAAATATATCAGGAGTTAAAATATATCTTCCTAAAACTGCTAATGTTGAAGGGGCGTTTTCTGGCTCAGGTTTTTCAACCATATCACTAACTCTAGCTCTTCGTCCAGATCTTTCACTATATTTAACTGAACCATAAAGACAGATATCTTTTCTTGAAACATCCTGACAGCCAATAACTGGTGAATCAGTCTCTTCTGCATGCTCGATTAACTGCTGGGTCACAGGCTTATCATTTACAATAATATCATCACCAAGTAAAACTGCAAAAGGCTCATCTCCTACAAAACTTTCTGCACATGCTACTGCATGTCCAAGACCTAACTGTTGTTTCTGCCTGACCGTATGTATCGTAATTAAATCAGAAATTTTCTCTACTCTTTCTAAAAGTTCATATTTTTCTTTTTCTTCTAAAACCAGCTCTAGCTCTAAATCATGATCAAAATGATTTTCAATACTTTCTTTGCCCTTACTGGTAATTAGTAATATTTCTTCAATTCCTGATTCAACAGCTTCTTCGACAACATATTGAATAGTTGGTTTATCAACTATTGGTAACATCTCTTTAGGAATAGCTTTTGATGCAGGCAATAATCTAGTACCATAACCTGCTGCTGGTATTACTGCTTTTTTTACTTTCATAATTATCTGCCCCCTTAACTTTTTTAATAAATCAAAAACCGACCGGCAATTCACTACCGGCCGGAATTATCTCCAACTATAATATTCTTTATATTTCACTAATCATATTTAAAAATTCTTCTTTTAAACTTTCTAAATTAGCAATTGCCTTCTTTTCAGATGTAGATCTAACTGCAAAATAGAATTTCAACTTCGGCTCTGTTCCAGAAGGTCTAATTGTAATTCTACTTTCATCAGCCAGAATAAATTGAAGCACGTTGGACTCTGGCAAATCAATCTCTTTTTCTTCTCCAGTGCTAAAATCCTTTGCAACTTTATTTAGATAATCTTTAAAAACCATCACTTTATTCCCAGCAATCTCATCAGGGCTTGTTTCTCGTAAAGAAGTAATAATTCTTTCTATCTCTTCCTGGCCCTCTTTACCCTCTAAGCGCATCGATTCAAGATCCTCAAGGAAGAAACCATGTTCTTCTCTAAGTTCAGATAGCCTTTGTAGTAAATTAATACCTCTTTCTTCTTGATAATAAAGAGCCATCATCGCAAGTAATGCAGCAGCATTAACAGCATCTTTATCTCTTACATAGGTTCCAGTTAAATAACCAAAGCTTTCCTCAAAACCTAAAATAAAATCTTCATCAGTTGACTCCATCTTTTTAATTTCATCACCAATATATTTAAAACCTGTTAAAACATCTTTAACATCAGCATTATATTTTTCAGCTATAGGTCTAATCATTTCCGTAGAAACAATCGTTTTGATTATAACAGGGAATTCAGGCAACTGCCCTTTTTCCTCTTTTCTGCTTAAAAGATAATCTGCCATTAAAACTCCGACTTCATTACCGTTCAAAGCAGTATAACTATCTTCATCTTTTATTAAAGCACCAAGTCTATCTCCATCCGGATCTGTTGCCATAATTAAATCTGGATTGTAACTATCAGCAAGCTCTAAAGCTAATGTATATGATTCCCTCTCTTCTGGGTTTGGACTGGAAACAGTAGAAAATTCTGGATCTGGTTCAGCCTGCCTTTGAACCACCATCATTTCTTTAAATCCAAGTTCACTTAAAACATTCCTCACCGGCTTATTTCCAGTTCCATGAAGTGGTGAGTAAATAATTTTTAAGTTTTTACCTGATTTATTAGCAAGTTCAACATCTGGCAGAACATTAATTATCGCTTTTTGATACTTTTCATCCATATCTGAACCTAATCTTTCAAAAAGACCTTTCTCTTCCGCCTCTGATTTATCCATTCTTTTAATTAAAGAAAAATCATCAAGCTCATTAATTTCAGCAATAACTTTCCTGGCTTTATCAGGAACTAACTGACAACCATCACTACCATATACTTTATAACCATTATACTCCGGTGGGTTATGACTTGCTGTCACAACTACACCAGCTTCAGCTCCTATTTCTCTTACAGCAAAAGACAATTCTGGAGTAGGTCTCAATTCCTCAAATAAATAAGCTTTAATTCCATTGCCCGCGAGTACCAGTGCGGTTTCTTCGGCAAATTCTCTAGATTTATACCTTGAATCATATGCAATCACTACACCACTGTCTTTCCCTTTTTCGCTATAATTAATTACATAATTAGCCAACCCCTGGGTAGCTTTTCTTACAATATATTTATTAATTCTATTTGTGCCAGCACCCATTTTACCTCTCATACCACCGGTTCCAAACTCTAAATTTTTATAAAATCTATCTTCAATCTCCTGCTCATTTTCTTTTATAGACTCTAATTCTTCTTTAGTCTCCTCATCAAAATAATCATTTAATAACCAATCACGGTATTTTGATTTATAACTCAAGGTTAATCCCCCTTCATCAAACTAGTCAAGCTTTTCCAAAAATAAAATATTTATATTTCAATCATAAAAATAGTATATCATAATTTACAATTGATTTCATTTTCCTGGATTAAATGAACGAATAACCTTTATAATTTCATTAATATTCTCATCACTTAACGCTGGATGAACTGGCAATGAAATAACTTCTCTAGATGCTTTTTCAGCTTCAGGACATTCAAACCTATCATATCCCATCTTTCTATAAATTGGTTGCTCATATGCAAGTCTAGGGTAATGAATACCATAACCAATTCCATTCTCCTGAAGATGTTCAACTAAATCATCTCTTAATCCGTTAGTCACCCTTATTGTATACTGATGAAAGACATGAGATCGCTTTTCGGCTACTTCCGGGATTGCTAACCAATCTAAATCAAATATTCCCTCAGTTAATTTCATAGCATTATCTCTTCTTGATTTATTAAAATCATCTAACTTTTT
>CAYONR010000136.1:0-4705 GCA_964405365.1 uncultured Halanaerobiaceae bacterium | reverse complement strand
CTTCAATATCTTCTGTTAATTTTTCCTTAAAACAACTGGTGTTTTTTAAATGATCAAGTAAATTTTCAACTCCATCCACCATTGACCATTGAGGCAAAAGGGCGGTAATTAAAGTTGAGCCTGCCTGATATGGATATTGGTCTGCATGAAAGTCCAGACCTGCTTCCCTTGCCTTTTCAAATAACGATAATATATAATCTGATTCACCCCAGATATCTTTCCCTGATAAATTCAAATGAGATATTTCAACTTTTACACCAGTATTTCTGGCTAACTCTATATTTTCTTTTATGCAGTCTTCAAGTTGATCTGATTCATTTCTAAGATGAGTCGTATAAACTTTATTATTATCAGCAAGAATTCTAGCAAGATATTCTATCTCTTCTTTGTTCGCATAGGAACTCGGCGGATAAAGGAGGCCAGTCGACATACCTGCCGCCCCCTGATCTAAAGCCTCCTGTAAAA
The DNA here is from genome assembly GCA_964405365.1 of uncultured Halanaerobiaceae bacterium. GTDB lineage: Bacteria > Bacillota > Halanaerobiia > Halanaerobiales > Halarsenatibacteraceae > Halonatronomonas. Next base: position 4,240 of record CAYONR010000136.1, on the reverse strand, counting down.
ACTGTCCCATCATTTTCAGTTCTTTTTCTGTTGCCTTGCTGTCTGCAAAACCTTTAACAGCCAGCCTAATTGAGCCATGGGCAACTAAAGAAGCTGCATTAATACCCAGGCCTATTTTTTCTAATTTTTTTGAAAAACCCTGAAGATCGTACCAGTCAAATTCAACACCCTCAAGATTGAAAATACCGCTATTATAATCTTTTAACTCATCTTTTCTCTCTTCAACCATTGGATAAAAACCAAGACCACAATTCCCAAGAAGTACTGTTGTTACTCCCTGGGGTATCTTTGGAGCCACAGTTCCAGACTGTAATATCTCCATCTCATCATGAGTATGAACATCGATAAACCCTGCAGATACAATTTGTCCCTCAGCAGAAAAAACTTCTTTAGCCTCAGAAACCGGTATCCCAGCTTTTATCTTAATTATTTTGCCATCTTCTATAGCTAAATCAGCCCTCTGCCAGCCTTGATATTTACTAAGAAAAATATTTCCATATTTAATTAAATAATCATACATAGTCTCTCCCTCTTTCCTGGCATTTAATAACAGATATCTAAAATTACATTCAAATAAATTTTTACTGCTGTAATTAAGTCTTCTATTTTTAAACTTTCGTCTCCAGAATGGCATTTTTCAGGTAGCCCTGGCCCAAAAACAAGTGATGGTATCTTTAACTTATTTGCAAATAAAGCAGCATCACTCCAGCCCCGAAAATATGTTAAACTATTGTCTCTATCACTAAATCTCTCTAATGAACTTTGAAGCGAACCAGTTAATTTATTCTCATTAACTCCTGTCAGTGGTATATTCTTTAATGGACAGACTCTATCTTCCATTGTAATAACCTCAGTTGCAAATCCAGGATAAGTTGAATTAACTTTAGCAAGCAGCCTGTCTATTTCTTCATAAATATTTTGACGACTCTCTTCTGGAGTATATCGTCTATCGACTTCTAATATTGTTATATTCGGTACTATATTAGGATCGTCTCCTCCAGAAATTACTCCAACATTAATAGTTGGAGGACTTACAAAGGAATTTTCTCTAGCCATCAACTTAAAATTCAATTTTTCTATCTCCGAAGCAATTCTAGCCCCATGATAAATAGTATTCTGGCCTTTTTCAGGAGTACTTCCATGAGCTGATAGACCTTTAATTACAATTTTATACCATTCCATACCTTTATGTGCATGACAGATTCTTAAATCTGTAGGTTCTCCTACAATAGCATAATCAGCATCTATTTTATCTTCAATTAATTTTACAGAACCTAAAGACCGCTGTTCCTGATCAATAACCCCGGCGAAAATTAAATCCCCGCTTAAATCTATATTACTTTCAGATATTATGACCATAGCAGATAACATAGCCGCCAGGGATCCTTTCATATCAACAGAACCTCGACCTTTAATATATCCATCTTTTACCTCAGGTGTATATGGAGGAATAACCATATTATAAGGAGGTATCGTATCAGTATGACCATTTAATAAAAGATTGCTGCCAGTCTTATTCCCAGGTATTCTTGCAATTATATTTGGTCTATTTTCTTCAATATATTCAAGATTAATATCATTTATCTGATGTTCAGCGAGATAATCAGCAATAAATTTAACCTGCTTATCTTCCTGCCACTCTACATTTTTATGACTGGGAATCTTAATCATCTCTTTTAATAAATCAATAGTCGATTTCTCACTATAATCATCTAAAAGCTCATTAATAAGCTCTTCTTTTTCTAGTATCATGGGAAAAATCCTTTCAAAGTTTTTTAGGCAAAGCCTAATAGTCTAGGTAAAAACATTGGAATAGCAGGGACATAAGTAATTAGCATTAAAACTGCAAATTCACAGAGAATAAATGGCCAGATTTCTTTCGTTATCTCTTCTAAAGAAAGTTTTGAAATACCACAGGCAACAAATAGGCAGGCCCCTAAAGGAGGTGTCATCAGAGCAATATTCAAGTTCACAACCATTATTATACCAAAATGTAATGGATGTACTCCAACACTAACAGCCAGAGGATGGAGGATCGGGCCAAGAATTATTAACGCTGCGGTCATATCCATAAACATACCAAGAATTAATAATATAAGATTTATAATAAGTAGTACAACTATTTTATTTTCGCTAAAACCTAAGATCATATTACCGATCATAGTCGGTACCTGTTCATTCGATAAGATCCAACCTAAAACTGCTGCTGCAGACAAAATTATAAAAACTGAGCCTGAATTTTTAACCATATTATAAAGTAACTCAAGTATATCACTTAATTTTAAATTCTTAAAGATAAAGAAGCCCACAAATAAAGCATACAATACAGCGATAGCCGCTGCCTCAGTCGGAGTAAAAATTCCACTTAAAATACCACCCAGGATAATAACTGGCATCAGAAGTGGTATAAATGCATCTTTAAAAGCAATTCCCATCTCTTTTACAGAAGCTCTCTTTTCACCAATGGGATAATTCCTCTTTTTCGAGATTATTCCTGCAAGGACCATCAGAGAACCACCAACCAATACCCCTGGAATAACACCTGCTGCAAATAATCCAGCTATTGAAACATTCATTAAAGAACCATATATAACCATTATAATACTTGGAGGTATAATTGGTCCAATAATTGATGAAGCTGCTGTAATTGCTGCAGAAAAGTCTTTGTCATAACCATCTTCGACCATTGCCGGTATAAGCATTGTTCCTAAAGCTGCTGTATCAGAAACTGCTGCACCGGTAAGGCCTGCAAAAAAGATACTTACAAGAATATTAACATGGGCTAGCCCCCCTCTAATATGACCGACAAATACATTGGCTAACCTAACAAGCCGATGGGTAATCTGAATCTTATTCATTATATCCCCAGCTAGCATAAAGAATGGCATTGCCATTAAAGCAAACATATCTATCCCGGAATAAAAATTTTGGGGAATCAACCTCATAATAACAGGTGAATCCATTCTTAAAAATGCCAGTACTGCTGTTACACCGAGAGCAAAGGCAATTGGGGTGCCTGCTAGTAAAAAAAGAAAAAAGACTACTATAATAAATTGGACCATTTAGACTGCCTCCTCTGCCGTTAAATCGATTATAATTTGAAGAATCTGCTGAATACCTGTTAATAAACCTGCTATCGGCACAGACAAAAGTGGCCAAAACATTGAAATACCAAGTGCTGGCGATGATTGTCTGGAAGCCCGCCCAGCTGCAGAAAAACCTTCTTTAGTTAAGTAATATAAAAATAAAAGAATAAATAATTGCGTAATTAACCTGATGATTTTTTTAGGTATTGGAGGAAATTTATTTAAAACTAGCTTAATTCCAACATGTTCTCTTTCTTTTAAAGATATGCTAGCTGCCACTAGAGCCATCCAAATCATAAGGTATCTCGCCAACTCTTCAGTCCAGAGAAAAGGATTTTGTAAAACATATCTCCAGAATGTTCCGATCAGAACAACTACCACCATTATTCCTCCTATAATAATTAACGGGTATGCCGTTATTCTTTCTAATATATGTGCAATCATTTTTGCATTATTATGGAGTTTTTCTCTCATACACTTACCCTCCTGAAATCTGAACCTGGGAGCTAACTGCCCCCAGGAATCAGATAAATTAATCTCTTACTTATAAAGCTCTGCTTCTACCTGCTCAACAGCTTCTAATAATCTATTAGCAAAATCTAATCCAGCCTCTCCCATATCGTCTTCTATCGCTTCTAATACTGCAGGAATAGATACATCTCTAAACATCTGAAGTTCTTCTGCACTTGGAGCATAAACTTCAGCTCCAGCCTCTTCTAAGAAATCAACACCATAAGTTGTAATTCCAGTTAACACTTTATGGCCTCTACCAACAACTTTAGCAGCATCTACTGCATTTGCAAAGATTCTTTTCTGTTCATCATTTAAAGATTCATGAAACTCAGAGCTTGTAACCCACCAGTCAGTACCATAAAGGTGATTAGTTAGAGTTGCATAATCCTGGACTTCCTGGAGTCCTCCAATAGCCATTATAGGTATAGGGTTATGCTGGCCATCAATAACTCCGGTCTGTAGGGATGTGTAAAGCTCTGACCAATCAATCGGAGTTGCTGAAGCACCTAATGATCTCATCATAGCTATATGAGAAGGTACTGACATAACTCTAAATGAAATACCTTCCATATCTTCTGGTGTACGGATTGGTCTAACATTATTACTTAAGACATAAAAATCTCCAGCTGAAGTCGTTAATA
>CAYONR010000135.1:0-4720 GCA_964405365.1 uncultured Halanaerobiaceae bacterium | reverse complement strand
ATACTGAGACTGTTGGTTATTCTATTGTAACTCCTGAGGATGACAGGAGGCGAGGCGGTCATATTGCTGTAAAGTTTGAGCGAGAGGCTTATCGGATAAGCAAGGCTTTAAAGGAAGAAGGAGTAATCGTTGACTTCAGAGAGCCTGATACGATTAGGTTTGCCCCTTCTCCGCTATATATTTCCTTTGAGGATCTTTATAATACTGTTGAGATTCTGGCCGATATTATTAATAATGAGCGGTTTAGAGAGATCTCAGAGGAGCGAGATTCAGTAACGTAATATCTTTAAACTCTCTTTTCAAATGATTCCAGATTATCCACTGCAAATTCTTTAAATGTTCGTGGTTTTTTGCCAGTCAACTTTTTGAAATCATCTGTTACTTTTTTAGCCGTTCCTAAGCGAGTCATTAAATACAGGGCCATAGTAATATTAACATATTTTTTATCCAGGCCCCTCTTTTTTATATAATGGCTCCTGTATTTTAAAAATCCAGGTTTTGTATATTCAATCTTTCTTCCTGTAACTTCAGTTAAAATATCAGCTATTTCATAATAATCTAGAGCCTCTGGTCCTGTTATAGTATAGTTAGTATTTTTATATTCATCTGGATTATTGAGCACCGTTGATATAGCAAGACCAATATCTGCTGCATCTATGAAACTGGTTTTACTTTTTCCAGCAGGAACAAATATTTCATTATTTTCTCTAATTTCTATTGAATGAATGCCTGATAAGTTCTGCATGAAAAAACCTGGTCTGATATGGGCAAAAGGGATTTTAAATTGCTCTATATATTTTTCTATTTTATGATGTGGTGGAAATGGATTCTTTTCAACTCCCATTAATGATAAAAAGGATACTAACTTGATATCATTATCTGCCATTGCATCAATAAAGGGGTAAAGATCATCAGGTTTACCAAGATGTGGTGGTCTCATTAGAAAAACCCTGTTCACATCTTTTAACGCAGATACAAAAGTTGATTCATCTGTGAAATCAAATTTAACTGCTTCAATCTCATCACCAAATATTCTAATTAGTTTTTCTGGATCTGAACCTGCTGCAACTATTTTTTCATCTTTTTTTAAGAGTTCTTCTACGACATATTGGCCGACTGTACCTGAAGCTCCTGTTATTAATATTTTCATTGGCTTTTCACATCGCTTGAAATTTCATTAGTTAAAAGCCTCGCCATTACAATTTCATTGCGGTAATTGCCGTCAGATAATTTTTTCTTATTTTTTAAGATGCCCTCCTGTTGGAAGCCAAACTTCTCATAGAGTTTCCTGCCCCGCTCATTGTTTTCATCAACTCTGAGAGAGATTCTTGTGATTCCATTTTCTCTGGCCCAGTCTATTAAGGTTTTCATTAATAGACTACCAATACCATGGCCCCAGTAATCTTTGAGAACTGACATGCCAAATTCTCCCTGATGGGAATAACGATTTAGGTCACTACCTGTGAAACCTAAATTACCGGCTATCTTACCATCAACTCTGGCAATGATAAAAATATTATTTTCTGATTGGTTCATATTTTCAAGGAACTCCTTTTCTTCAGCAACGGTCATCTCAAATTCTTCAGGCTGACGGAGTAGAAATTCTGTCTCGCTAAAGACCTGTTTCATGTAATTTAATAGCTCTTCTGCATCTTCCGGGCTGGCATTACTGATCTTTATTTTTTTGCCCTTGATTTCATGCTCCAATTCAGGTGTTTTTGACATATTATCAACTCTTTCTTTTTTAAAAATCAAATATATTATGATTAGTTATTTTATGTTGGTATATTAACAGATTAAACTTTGTGAGTCAAATAATAATAGAAATTTCTTGACAGTTTAGTACTCTAATGTTATGATAATTATCAAATTGAATAATAGTTTTCATCAAGAGTGGCGGAGGGACTGGCCCTGTGATGCCCGGCAACCTACCTTTGATTATACCAATTAAAGGAGAAGGTGCTAACTCCTGCATCTCCTATATTGCTATATGGAGATGAGAGATGAGAGGTAATAGTAAATCCTCTCTAATGAGGATTTTTTTATTTACAGGATATGCTGCTCATTAATTTGGGCAGCTTTTTTATTTTTATGATAATTTTACTGAAGGATGGTGGGAAGTTGATCGAAATAAAGAATTTACATAAGGAATATTCAAATGATCAGGGAGATATTATCAAAGCAATAAGTAATTTAAATTTAAAAATTGATAGTGGTGAAATTTTTGGGATTATTGGACCAAGCGGTGCCGGCAAGAGTACTTTAATCCGCTTACTGAATTTACTGGAAAAACCAACTGCTGGCTCAATCGAGATAGATGGTGTTGATCTGACAGAGCTAAATGATAAAAAGTTGCGAAATAAGAGGCAGAAGATCGGGATGATATTTCAAAATTTTAATCTTCTCTCAACTAAAACTGTGAAAGAAAATATTATCTTTCCTCTTAAGATAGCCGGTAAAAAGAAATCAGTTCAGGAAAGAAGAGCTAAAGAGTTAATGGAATTAGTTGATTTATCAGACAGGTCAGATCATTATCCAGCGCAGCTTTCTGGCGGCCAGAAACAGCGGGTTGGGATTGCCAGGGCACTGGCAAATGAACCTAAACTATTGCTATCAGATGAGGCAACCTCTTCTCTAGACCCGGATAGTACTGAATCCATTCTGAATTTACTCAGGGATATCCAAAAGGAGATGGATTTGACTGTGGTCTTAATAACTCATGAGATGGGAGTTATTAAGGAGATCTGCGATCAGGTGGCAGTAATTGAACATGGCAGTTTGATTGAGCAGGGTGATGTCCTTGATATTTTTGCCAGACCTGAAACTGAGTTGACCAGACGTTTTGTCAGTTCTGTCTTTGATTATGATCTGCCGCCTCGAATTGTTGAAAATATAAACAATGGAGATGCTGGTATTCTAATCAGAGTCTCATTTATTGAAGAAGGAACTGATAAGCCGTTAATTTCTAAAATGATCAGGAAATATGAGATAGATGCCAATATTTTATATGGAAGTATTGATGAAATAAGGTCTACTCCTTTTGGAACGTTGATCCTGAAACTAGAAGGTGAACAGTCAAAGATTGATCAGGGGATTGAATTTTTGCAAGAAGAAGATCTAATTGTGGAGGTAATTAATGATGGCTGAAATATATGAAATTATAAGTCCTAATGGTCAGCTAATGTGGTCTGGGCTGGTTGAAACATTGTATATGGTTGGGCTTTCTCTATTATTTGGGGTGTTAGGGGGATTTCCGATTGGTGTGATGACAACTATAACTAGAAAGAAACATATTTTACCTAATAAATTTTTGAACCTGATTTTTGAGGGAATTATTAATCTAGGTAGATCAATACCCTTTATAATTTTGATGGTGGCTATAATTCCCTTTACACGCTGGATTGTAGGAACTTCTATTGGAACTACTGCTGCTGTTGTACCACTCTCTGTTGCAGCTATTCCTTTTATGGCCAGGATTGTTGATAATGCATTACTGGAGATTGACCCCGGGGTAATTGAAGCTGCTCAATCTATGGGGGCATCCAAATGGCAGATAGTAGTTATGGTGCTTTTACCTGAGGCATTGTCTTCTGTTGTTTTAGGAATCACCCTGACTGGAATCAGCCTGGTTGGGTATTCGGCTATGGCTGGTGCCGTCGGAGGAGGTGGTTTAGGTGATATCGCCGTTAGGTATGGTTATCAAAGGTTCCAATTAGGAATTATGATAGAGACAATAATAATCTTAGTCGTTTTGGTCCAGATTATTCAGTTTACAGGCAATAAGATTGCAAAGATGTTTGATCACAAAAATTAAAGGAGATGAATATAATGATAAAAAAATTAGTTACAGTGTTGGTTTTAATTGGGCTTTTAGTTGGTGGAACTCAGCTGGTAATAGAAAATAATGTTTTAGCAAATGAAGTTCTGGAGATTGGTGCTACACCTCTACCTCATGCAGAGATATTGGAGGAGATCAAAGCTGAGCTTTTAGAGGAAGGTATTGAACTGGAGATTGTTGAATTTACTGATTATGTTGCTCCAAACCTGGCCCTGGATGATGGCAGTATCGATGTTAATTTCTTTCAACACCAACCTTACTTAGATCAGTTCAGCTCTGATCATGGACTCGATTTAGTCTCAGTCGGTGCTATCCATGTTGAGCCAATCGGGCTTTATTCTAATAGCTATGATGATATAGATGATTTGCCTGAAGGATCTCTTATCGGGATACCTAATGATCCATCTAATGAAGGCCGGGCATTGATATTACTGCATAATGAGGGGATTATAGAGCTTGAAGATCCTGAAGATTTAAATGCTACTCCTCTAGATATAGTTGATAATCCATTGAATCTTGAATTCAGAGAACTGGAAGCAGCTCTGCTGCCAAGATCTCTGGATGACCTTGATGGGGCGGTAATCAATACTAATTATGCCTTAGAAGCTGATTTAAATCCTTTAGATGATTCATTAATAATCGAAGGCGATGACTCGCCATATAGTAATGTTATTGTAGTAAGAGCCGGTGATGAGGATGATGAGAGAATTCAAATTTTACTTGAAAAATTACAGAGTGATTATATAAGAGAATTTATATTGAAAGAGTATGAAGGCTCTGTTGTTCCAGTATTTTAAGATTGTTTTAGTATTTTAGGAAACTTAATTAATTAAATGACCACAGGGTATGGTGCCCTGTGGTTTTTGTACTAAAATTTAGTTA
>CAYONR010000134.1:0-4755 GCA_964405365.1 uncultured Halanaerobiaceae bacterium | reverse complement strand
GGCAACTCAGTTAATCTGGGTTGTCTTTTTTTATTTAAACTGGCTTAATCTGCCTCTTCTATCCAGGTTAAAAAATTCTTCAGATCATCAGGACTAATGTAGCTATAATTAACATTTGACTCGCCAATATATTCTTGCCTCTCCTCCATAATCATTAATATAATACTTTGAATTACCTCATCAAACTGATACAAGTATAAGGAGCAATAATAGTTTTTATGACAATTAAAATATGTAACTTTGCAAACGCTGGTTGTTTTATTTTGGTTATTATGAGGTATGATTGGGGTAAATAAACTTAAGGAGTGGTAGAATGGCTGTTATTAAGGGACCGATCTATTCTAAAGAGGCAGGAGGGGAGTTTGCTGATGAAGTAGTCTTTGGGAGCTGGCGGGGAATTAATTATATCAGGAGGCGCTGGAAGCAACCTTATACTAATAGTAAAATTCAAGGAAGGAATCGGAGGCGGTTTGCTGATGCGGTGAAGGCTTATCAAAAGCTGGATTGTCTGGAAAAAGAGGCATTGCAGGAGTTGGCCAGAAAGACTGATTATAAGGGGAATGGCTATAATTTATTTATCAGTCGGTATTTGGAAAAGAGCTCGGTTTGATAAAACTGATTCATAAGTTATTGTTTTGCGAAGGTCAATGATGGTCTAGCCCGGGTTAGATTTTGGTGAGTTGGTTTTTAACGGAGGTGGTAACTGTTAGGTAACTATAAGGTGGATGGGAAAATTAAAAGGCCTCCTCGGTTCTAGCAGATTTGCTGGAACCAGGGAGGCTTAATTTTTGGGATATTATTATTAGGTTAACTGGAGTCTGAAACTGTTGAGGCCAGATCTTCTCTGGTATCGAGTTCAGACTCTTCTTTATCTTTCTTGTGATTATCGAATGCTGTTGAGAGCAGTAATTTAATTCTATTCTGCTGATTAACCTCACTTGCCCCGGGGTCATAGTCAATCGGCTTTAGATTAACTCCCTGATAGGCATCTCTTAACTTTTTAACCATTCCCTTACCTACTACATGGTTAGGGAGACAGGCAAATGGCTGGAGAATCAAGACATTCTTGACTCCACTTTCAATTAGCTCGACCATCTCTCCTGTCAGGAACCAGCCTTCTCCAGTCTGGTTAGCCAGGGAGATATATTTTTCTGCTCCTTCAGCTATCTCGTAAATTGTTTCTGGTGCTTCAAATCTTTCGCTTGCTTCAAGGGCATTCCGCATGGCCCTTCTATAGATAAATTCAATACCTCCAATACCAATTTTACTTACTAACATATCCCAGAAACTATGGGATAATTTCCGGTATTTCTCCTGGGCATTATACATAGAGTATAATACAAAGTCGAGAAGGCCTGGCATTACTGCTTCTGCTCCCTCGGATTCGAGGAAATCAACTAGATGGTTATTGGCATCTGGGTGAAACTTAACCAGAATTTCGCCGACTATTCCAACTCTAGGCTTAGTTAAACCTTCTTTTAATTCGAGCTGATCGAATTCTTTGACAATCTGTTTTATATCTCGATTAAACTGGAAATAGCCGCCATTTTTCAGAGTCTCCTGACTCTTTTCAACCCATTTTTCATAAAGTTGCTCAGCTGATCCAGGGATCTTTTCATATGGTCTGGTTCGGTATAATACTTTCATTAAGAGATCGCCATAGACAACTCCTTTAGTCAAATCATCCAGGAGTTTCATGGTTATATTAAAGCCTGGATTCTCATCAAAGCCTCCAGGGTTTAATGAAATTATCGGGACATTTTCGAATCCGGCCTCTTTAAAGGCTTTTCTTAAAAAGGCTATATAGTTGGTAGCTCTACAGCCTCCACCGGTCTGGGAGATAATGACTGATGTGCTATCTAGATCATATTCACCTGATTTTAAAGCCTTCATTATCTGGCCTACAACCATAATTGATGGATAGCAGGCATCGTTATTAACTGTTTGAAGGCCCATATCTTCAGCCTCTTTATCGACTTCAGGCAATAGCTCCATATTATAACCTGCATTATGGAAAGCCGTCTCTAAAAACTGGAAATGGATTGGCGACATCTGTGGTGCCAGGATTGTATCTCGTTTTTTCCGTTCTTCGGTAAAGATATCCCTTGGATAAATCTCTTCTTCCAGATCAATTTCAGGCTTGTCGCAGGTATCTAGCTTTTTATCTCGCTCTTCAAGGGCTGCCAGTAATGAACGTAATCTGATCCTAGCTGCTCCTAAGTTGCTGATTTCATCGATTCTTAAGAGGGTATAGATATCACCATGGCGTTTTATAATCTCTTCGACCTGATCCATTGTTACTGCATCCAGACCACATCCAAATGAGTTAAGCTGGACTAATTCCAGATCATCTCTACTAGCGATATAGGTTGCTGCCCGGTACATCCTGGAATGATAGACCCACTGATCGACTACTCTCAGCGGCCGCTCTGCCTGACTTAGATGACTGAGTGAGTCTTCTGTAAGGACCGGCAGACCTAGGGTTTCAATTAATTCTGGAATACCGTGATTGACTTCAGGATCTGCATGGTAAGGACGTCCGGCTAGAACTATACCTGTCTGGTCATTCTCTTCGATATATTCAAGGATTTCTTCGCCTTTGTCCTGAATATCTGACTTGTAATTCCAGAATTCAGCTTCAGCTTTTTCAATAGCTAATTTAATTTCATCATGGGTTAAACCTTCATCTTGTAACTCTTCTGTAAGTCTTTTGATTAATCTATTCTGATCATCAAAGGGTAAGAATGGATTGATAAATTTAATATTCTTATCCTCTAAAATTTCCATATTGGCTTTAATCGACTCAGGGTAGGACGTAACTATTGGACAGTTGTAGTTATCATCCATATCTTCATCTTCTATTCTGTTATAAACTATACTTGGATAGAAGATTTTGTCGATACCTCTGTTTTCTATAAGGTCTACAATATGGCCATGAACCAGCTTAGCTGGATAGCAGACAGATTCTGATGGAATTGTCTCAATTCCTAGCTCATAGACCTCCTGATTGGATTCAGCTGAGAGCTCGACTGAATAACCGAGTTCTGTTAGGAAGGTATGCCAGAATGGATAATCCTCATACATATTTAAGACCCGCGGGATTCCGATTCTGCCTCTCTCTGCCTCTTCTGGATCCAGTGAATCATAACCAAATAGACGCTCTGTCTTATAGCGGAACATATTAGGGACGGTCTCCTGATAGGACATACCGGCACCTTTCTCACAACGATTACCTGAGATAAAGGTTCTGCCACCAGTGAACTTCTTAATTGTTAATCTACACTGGTTACCGCATTTACGACAGCGACCCTGTTTAGTTTCGATTTCAAAGTTTTCTAATTCTTCTCTGCATAAGATTGAAGAGCTTGAGCCTTCAATGGAATCGGCCCGGTCTCTGGCAATAAGGGCTGCACCAAAGGCGCCCATCAGACCGGCGATATCCGGTCTGACGACTTTTTGACCTGTGATCTTCTCCAGGGACCTTAAGACGGCATCGTTATGGAAGGTACCTCCCTGGACGACAATATTATCGCCTAACTCTTCATTGCTATTATATCCGATAACTTTAAATAATGTATTTTTAATGACTGAGACAGCCAGTCCTGCTGAGATATCTCTGACTGTTGCCCCTTTTTTCTGGGCTTCTTTGACTTTTGAGTTCATAAAGACAGTACATCTGGTCCCAAGATCTAATGGATTATCTGCTTCGATTGCTAATCTGGCAAATTCCTCGACTCTATATTCCAGGGAATCGGCAAAGGTTTCAATGAAGGAGCCACAGCCTGAAGAACAGGCCTCATTCAACATGACTGAATCGATTACTCCATCTTTGATCTCCAGACATTTCATATCCTGCCCACCGATATCCAGGATGAAATCTACCTCTGGTGAGAAGAATTTGGCGCCAGTATAATGGGCGACAGTTTCTACCTCTCCAATATCAACCTTGAGGGCATTCTTTAGTAATTCTTCTCCATAACCTGTAACTGCTGAACCTGTAATAGTAATCTCAGGATTCATCTCTGAATAGAGATCCATCAGGGCGTCTATTGATGTTTTTAAGGGATCGCCTAAGTTACCGCTATAATATGAATAGAGCAACTTGCCATCTTCATCGATTAAGACTACTTTGGTAGTTGTTGAACCGGCATCGATTCCTAAAAAGGCTGAGCCCTGATAGGTTTTTATATCGCCTTTTACTACTTCATGGCCGGCATGGCGTTCTTTAAATTTATTATATTCTTCTTCATCTTCAAATAATGGATCGAGCACCTTATCTTTGCCTAGTTTTTCTGGAGGGAGCTCGGAAATATCTTTTAATAGTGTTGAAAAACAAAATTCTGTTTCTTCCTTGCTATCCAGAGCTGCTCCTAAAGCTACAAAATAATGGGCATCATCCGGTGCAAAAATTTCATCTTCTCCTAATTTCAATGTATCTATAAATCTTTTTCTTAATTCAGGCATGAAATAAAGGGGGCCACCTAAAAAGGCAACTTTTCCTCTAATTGGCCGGCCCTGGGCCAGGCCACTGATTGTCTGATTGACGACTGCCTGTAAGATTGAGAGGGCGATATCCTCTCTGGCAGCCCCATCATTTAACAGGGACTGGACATCTGATTTGGCAAAAACTCCACAACGGGCAGCTACTGAATAGATATTCTCTCCATTCTTAGCCAACTCATTAAGGCCAGCTGCATCTGTCTCCATTAATGATGCCATCTGGTCGATAAAAGCTCCTGTACCTCCGGCACAGGC
>CAYONR010000133.1:0-4774 GCA_964405365.1 uncultured Halanaerobiaceae bacterium | reverse complement strand
TTGGATGAAATTGCTGAAATGCCAATTTCAATGCAGCCTAAATTATTAAGAGCTATTCAGGAAAAACAGATCAAAAGGGTTGGTGGAGAAGAATTTAAAGATATTAATGTGAGGATAATTTCTGCAACAAATAAAAGATTAAAAAATCTAGTTGAGAAAGGAAAGTTTAGAGAAGATCTTTATTATAGAATTAATGTTATAGAGTTAAACCTGCCTCCATTACGAAAAAGAAAAGAAGATATACCACTTTTATTGGAACACTTTTTACAGGAATATTGTAATAGGAATAATATAAAAAATCTTGAACTTAAACCAGAGGTGCTTGGTGCTTTAATGAAGTATGATTGGGAAGGAAATATTAGAGAATTAAAAAATATTATAAGTCATTTAATAGCTTTTTCTAATGATGGGATTATTGATATAAATAGTTTGCCTAAAAAAATATTAGACAAAATTGATCAACAGAATCTTAAAGAAAATAAGAATTATGGTTTAGAAGATAAAGTAGCTAACTTAGAAAAGAATGAGATAAAAAAAGCATTAGAGAAAACTAAAGGAAATAAGAAAAAAGCTTCTGATTTATTAAAAATCCCCAGGAGTACTTTATATTATAAAATGAAGCTATATAATATCAGAGGTGTCAGTTAACAGTCACTCGCGTCAGTCAGTTGACACTATGTTCTGTTTATAATAAATATTAAATTCTTAAAAACCTCAAATAATAAATATTATATTTTTATAGAAGCTATAAACCCCTTGTTATCAAGGGGTTTTATTTTTTTTATTTAAATTTATTAAAATTAAGTCGAAGTTGGCATCTAAATTGCATTTTAATATAAGTGAAATTATTCATAAGGAGGTGTTGGTAATTTGGAAATTTATTTAAACCAACATATAGGTGAAACAAATAAATCTATAGTGAATGAAGGCGATAAAGTTAAAAGAGGTCAGTTGATTGCTATCCCTGAAAATTTTGGAGCTAATATACATGCAAGCGTAAGTGGTCATATTAAAAAAGTTGATACTAAAAGTATTGTTATTGATCCTAATGAAGACCAAAATGAGGATGATTATTTAAAACTTCCTGATAAAGATAATAAATTGGAATTGGTTAAAGAAGCTGGTGTAGTTGGAGCTGGTGGCGCAGGGTTTCCAACTCATGTTAAATTAGATGTTGATTTATCCAGTGGTGTGGTAATTGCAAATGCCGCTGAATGTGAACCAGTTTTAAATCATAATATTAAACTTATTGAAGAAAATCCAGAAATAATATTTAAAGGTATGAAACATATTTTAGATATTACAGGTGCTGATAAAGGCTATATTGCAATTAAAAATAAAAATATCAAAGCTTTAATTGCATTAAAATCATTCGTTTCAAAATATCCAGATATTGAAATCAGATATATTCCAGATATATATCCTGCTGGAGATGAAAGAGTAATAATCAAAGAGGTCTTGGGTGTTGAATTGGAACCAGGAGAACTACCTGCGAAAGTCGGAGCATTAGTTCAAAATGTAGAAACAATCAAAAATATATATAATGCTATAGAAAGAAAGAAACCTGTAATCACAAAAGATATTACTCTTGGGGGAAGAATCAAAAACTCTAGGGAGGGTAAAGTTTTATTAGATCAACCTATAGGAAGCAGAATTGGTGATCATATTAAAAAATCTGGTGGCTTTATTGAACCTTATGGAGATATTTATGTTGGTGGTCCATATATAAATGAAAAAGTGAGTATACACGATAGTATAACAAAAGTAACAGGAGGTATTTTGGCAAGTTTACCCCAACCTTCAGAAAAAAGAAAGTTAGGTTTATTAGCCTGTTCTTGTGGTGCTTCAATAGATGATTTACTAGAAATAGCTTCTGATATGGGAGCTGAGGTAGCCGCAACAGAAAGATGTACAAGAATGGTTGAAATAAATGGTCAATATAAATGTGAAAAACCAGGCGTATGTCCAGGCCAAACGGAGAAAGTTTTAGCTCTTAAAAATGAAGGGGCAAAAGCTTTACTGGTAGGAACCTGTGATGACTGAACTAATACAGTAATGACTGTAGCTCCCCGTGTGGGAGTGCCTGTTTATCATAGTACTGATCATATTTTAAGAGCAACAGGATCTAAATTAGTTAGAAAATTAAAGGCATAAAATTATAAAGGAGGCTTTTAAAAATGTCGATTTCAAAAGAATTAGCAAAAGAATATGCAAACAAACCCGCAGTATTATGCTGCAGAAGAGAAGAAGGAACTGTAATTAGTGCTAGTGATTTAGAAGATCCAAACATTTTGCCAGAACTAGAATCATCAGGTTTATTAGAATTATCAGATGATTGTTTGAATATTGGCGAGGTTTTAGGTGCTACTGTAGATGAAACTTTAGATTCTATAACACCTTTAACCAAGAATAATGTCAGCGGTTTTGAAATTAAAGAAAAAAAAGAAAGTAATGATGAGATTAATTCTAATGAGGAAAAGAAAGATATAAAAACTCAAAAAAATGAAAGTAGTCAATATGTAAGTAATAATAATGGGGATTTAAAAATATCTATTGGTGAAGGAAAAGATATTAATATTACAATACCTGTTGGTATGCATAATGGAGGAAATAATTCTGTAAAAGAACAAAATAAAAATAATAATGATTATATCGATAATAGCACAAATGCTGAAGCTCATAATAGTCAATCAACGAAAGAGGTAGAAATGGGTAAAATAACAAAAGAGTATTTTTCCATTGACCAGGTTGAATTAGGCTCA
Source organism: uncultured Halanaerobiaceae bacterium (assembly GCA_964405365.1). GTDB lineage: Bacteria > Bacillota > Halanaerobiia > Halanaerobiales > Halarsenatibacteraceae > Halonatronomonas. The sequence goes on along the minus strand of CAYONR010000133.1, from coordinate 2,012 downwards.
GAAACTAAAATTGAAGATAACATTTTGTATATTAAAGAAAATATAGTTGAAGATGCTGTAGAAGCTGATGATTTAGTTTGTTCAATAAACTTGGAGATCATACCAGAAGCCAAATATGAAACTTATAGTGAAACTATCATGGATGTCCAGCCTATAGCTACAAAAGTGGATAGTAAACTTGGAGAAGGAATAACAAGAGTTATCGATGGTGTAGTGATGATTGTTACAGGAGTCGATGAAGCTGGAAACCAGATCGGTGAATTCGGATCTTCAGAAGGTATTCTTAAAGATAACATTATGTGGAATAGGCCCGGCTCACCCGACTATGGAGATGTATTGATTAAGACAGAAGTAGTAATAAAAGAAGGAAGCAAAATGGAAAGGCCTGGACCATTATCTGCACATAAAGCTTCTGATGTAATTACTGATGAAATAAGGCAGGCTCTTAGAGAAACAGGACAAAATCCTGATTTAACTGAAGATTTAACTCATAATAGAAGAAGAGGCAAGAAAAAAATAGTAATAATAAAAGAAATTATGGGTCAGGGGGCTATGCACGACAACTTGATTCTTCCAGATCAACCGGTAGGAATTTTAGGCGGTGAACCTAATGTAGATTTAGGTAATTTGCCTGTAGTTTTATCCCCATTAGAAGTTTTAGATGGAGGAATTCACGCTCTAACATGTATCGGTCCTGCCACTAAAGAAACTTCCAGACATTATTGGAGAGAGCCAATTGTATTAGAGGCAGTAAATGATGAAGAGATAGATCTTGCTGGAGTAGTCTTTGTCGGATCACCTCAGGCAAATTCAGAAAAATATTATGTGTCTAGAAGACTTGGAATGTTAATAGAGTCTATGGATGTAGATGGTGCTATTATTCAGACTGAAGGGTTTGGAAACAACCATGTTGATTTTGCTAGTCATCATGAACAAGTAGGTAAAAGAGATGTTCCTGTAGTTGGTATGTCCTTCTGTGCTAATCAAGGAGCATTAGTCGTAGGAAATAAATATATGAAAAATATGATTGATTTGAATAAGTCAGAAGAAGGAATTGAAAATGAAATTCTTTCAAATAATACAGTATGTAAAGAAGATGCTATCAGAGCAATCCAGATGCTTAAAAACACAATGGCTTCAGTTGAAATTAAAGCACCAGAGCCTAAATTTAACAAACATGTTAAAGAAAACAACCTAGAATTAATTGAAGAAAGAATGAATATGGATATAAATAGAGTTGAAAACGAAACTTCTCTATAAATGAGGTGAATTTATGAACCATGATGAGATATTAAATTTAAGTGGTGAAATTGTAGATGTAACAGATGGTTCAGTTGAAGTAGATATTGAAGGTAGGTTGGCTAATATAAAGGTTCCAAAGAGAATGGTCATCTGTGAAGATGCTTTAAAAATTGGACAAAAGATATCTTTACAGATGAGTTATATAAATGTAATTACAGAAGAAAATAATCATATAAATAAATTAAACGAATTTTAAGGGGGATTTAAAATGAGTGAGTTAACAACTGTAGAGGGAATGCAATCAGAAATTTATGTTCCAATTACACCAAAATCCATCTGGACAGATGTAACTACGGAACTAAAAGATATGACAGTTGGTTTAGCAACTGCTGCAGGTGTTCATTTAAAAGATCAAGATAAATTTAATCTTGCAGGAGATTTTAGTTTAAGAGAAATACCTGGAGATATAGATCCTGTTGAATTAATGGTTACCCATGGAGGATATGATCAGGGTGATGTTAATAAAGATATCAACTGCATGTTCCCAATTGAAAGAATGAATGAACTTGCTAAAGAAGGCTTCATAAAAGGATTAGCTCCAGTTAATGTTGGTTTCATGGGGGGAGGTGGAGACCAGGATAAATTCAAGAACGAAACTGGCCCAAAAGCAGCTGAAATTTTTGCTGAACATGAAGTAGATGCTGTATTATTAACTGCTGGCTGAGGAACATGCCACCGCTCTGCCGTGATTGTGCAGAGAGCGATTGAAA
>CAYONR010000132.1:0-4776 GCA_964405365.1 uncultured Halanaerobiaceae bacterium | reverse complement strand
ACTGCTATTATGGTAACGTTCAATGGAGTTTTAGCAGGTAACATCGGTGATTTTATTGCTTTAGTAATAATTCATGTTGTTGGTTTAATTACTGTTGGTGCGATTATTTTGCTTAAGCAGAAGAAATTTAACTTTAAAAAAGATATACCTTTCTATTATTTCACCGGCGGAGCTTTTGGAGTCTTTTTAGTCTTTTTTAATAATATAACTTTTAATGCGATCGGAGTCTCGTTAACGCTTGCCTTAGGGCTACTTGGCCAATCGGTAGCTGCATTAATAATAGACCATTTTGGTTTAATCGGCATCAAGGCAAGCCGTTTTGATAAAAGGAAGATTGTTGGATTTGGGATAATATTTATTGGTATAGTCTTTATGATAATTGGGAGTTAGATAATTATGTTATATATATTTATGGCTTTTGTTGCTGGCTGGCTAATTGTTCTATCGATGATTTTTAATTCAAATCTGGCTAAAAAAATAGGAATATTCCAGAGTACTCTAGTTAATTACACAGTTGGGCTCTTTGTCTCCGGTTTGCTTGCTATTATAATGAATAGCCAGATTGACATCAGTTTAATAAAGCTTAATACTATCCCCTGGTGGGCCTATTTAGGCGGCTTTGTAGGTGTAGCTATTGTCTCAGCTTCCAATTATATTATTCCTAAAATTCCTGTAATTTATACTACTCTTTTAGTTTATGTTGGCCAGCTGACCTTTGGGCTAACTTTAGATTACTGGTCTGGTTTACCTGTCTCCAGGAACCGCTTAATAGGTGGAACTTTAATTATTCTTGGTCTCTTATATAATTTTAGAATTGATCAGCTTAATACTGGAGAGGCCGATTATGATAGCAATATTAACACATAAAAACCGGGGTATTAAAACCCCGGTTTAGTTAAGTTATATTTAATTAACTTCTAATCAATCATATTTTCCTCTATTTAAGGCATCTCTCATCGCTGACATTATCTTTGAACTTCTTATTGTTGCACCTGAAAATCCATCGATTGTCTCTTCAGTTTCTGTAACAATTTCGCCAGGATTTCTTAAATCATCAATGGCTGAAACATGCTTGCCATCTAGATATTCTAAAGCTTCTACATGCTGATCTCTTAATTCTCTTACAGACTGAAAGTAAGCAGCGCCTAAATAATCGACACCATCATAATATAAATGTCTAAATGATGGATCGCTTATTACATTGTCTTCTAGATAAAACTGGAGTGCAACGTTAAACTCTCCACCATCATAGAAAGAACCACGATACCTTCCGTCTGTGTAATCATCGTAATCATGTTCTGCTTCATGTCCATCTGCCATTACATTAGCCGATGTAAAAATTAAGCCTAATGAAAGTACTGCAACTAAAGTGATTAATGATAACTTTTTCATAAAAATCCCCCTTTGATTAGTATTATATTTCACGTTATTATTTTAACATGATAATTCGGATTAGTCAAGTGATTTTGCTAAATCTATTTTATTACTAGAGATTTACTTGTTAACTTTTAAATTCTATGTTAAAATTATTAAACAAATGTTCGTATTTGTGTTATTATTGAATACTCTGTCAGGAGGATTTAAAAATGAAAGCAAGAATTAATAATATGATGGGAATAATTGATAACATTGATAAATCCAGACCTTTTTCAAATCATCAGCCTGAGAAAGGCCCCCTGTATTTTACTGATAAGAGCCATTATCTATATTACAACAACCTGGTTAAGGAGACAGAAACCGAGGCCAATGATTGGGAAAGATTAACACTTTTTTATTTACTTACCTCAATTAAAAAATTTAGAGAAGCGCCAAAAAAATTTCTTTTCTTTAATGAAATCAGGCCAAACCCCCAGGCCTTCAGAGAACTTCTTTCCACGGAGGAACAGGCATTGATCCAATTAGCATTTTATTTATATTGTGACAAAAGCATTTTTAAGATAGGAATACTGGATCTATTTAATAGTCTTGGTGAGGAAAAGACTATTATTGCTATTACTGCGATTAAATTGCGGTTTAATATTTCTTATGAATTATTTAATAAGTAGTACAAAATTACATACTTTCACCTATTCTACGTATAAATATGACTCTTTGTAATTATTGATATGTCATAAATTAACTGTAATTTCCATAGAATGTATATACACTTGTCAAGTCTAAATATTTATGCTATAATTTAAGAGTAGTTTTCTCCACATGCCTCACCTGTGCCCTCAGGTGGGGCATTTTTGTTTTTATAGATTATTATTATATAATATAAAGAGAAATACTTTTTAAAGGAGATAACTAATATGAAAAAAAATATAATTATTATTGGAGCCGGCCCCGCTGGCCTCTTTTCTGCTATCCAGGCTGCAGGAAAAAATAATAAAGTTATTGTTTTAGAAAAAAATGCTGAACCTGGAAAGAAATTGTTAATGTCTGGCTCAGGCCAGTGTAATCTAACACATAGTGGTGAAGTTGAAGAGCTACTTGATCATTATGGGGAAGCTGAGAGATTTTTATTGGGGCCTCTCTATAGTTTTAGTAATAGAGATTTATTAAATTTTTTTAGAGAAAAAGGCCTTGAATTTATTACTACCAGTGAAGGCAAGGTCTTCCCTTCTTCCTTTGAAGCCAGAGATATATTAGATGTTCTACTTAAAGAATCTAGAAAAAAGAGTGTTGTAATTAAATATAATACTCCAGTAAAAGATATTAAGTTTATCGAGGAAGATAATAAGTTTTTGATTGAACCTGCTAAAATGCAATATCGAGCTGATATTCTAGTCCTGGCAACTGGTGGCAAATCATATCAGACTACAGGTTCTACTGGAGATGGTTATAAGCTAGCGGAAAAATTTGGCCATGAAATAATTGAACCGAAACCAGCTTTGGTCTCAGTTAATATAGGTAATTATCAATTTAAAGAGCTAGCAGGTATTTCTCTAGATAATGTAATGATGTCGCTCTGGCGAGAAAATAGCCTGGTAAAAAAATGGCAGGGCGATCTTTTATTTACCCATAAAGGCCTTTCCGGTCCTGGAATATTAAATAATTCTAGATATATTAAAGCCGGAGACCTGATAAAACTTAGGCTGGTAGATTTTAAAAACAAAGCCAGACTGGATCAAAAATTAATTGATTTAATAGATAGAAAAGGACAGAGACTATTTAAAAATTTAATTAAGAATTTTGGTTTACCTGAAAGACTGGGCCTGAAGTTAGTAAAACTTGCCAATATTTCAGAAGATAAGCAGGCTGCTCAATTAAGCAAAGATGAGAGAAAGAGTATTAGAGACTTACTTTATGGCTTACCGCTAAAAGTCAAAGAATTAGGCAGCTTTAATGAAGCGATGGTAACGGCTGGTGGTATTAATCTTGATGAGATTAATTCTGGAACAATGGAATCTGAGATAAGACCTGGCCTTTTTGCTGTTGGAGAATTACTTGATATTGATGGAGATACCGGGGGCTATAATTTGCAGTTTGCTTTTTCAAGTGGTTATCTAGCCGGTCAGGAAATTAATAAAAGAAACAATTAGTTTAGAGCAGGTATAAACCTTTATGTATTAGAGTTTATACCTGTTTTTATTTTTTAAATACTTTAATATTATTTGATTTATTTAAAGTTATTATTAATTAATTCAATGTTTTAATTAATTATTTTAATTTTTTACTTGACTTATTTAATTTTTAGAGTTATAATATAGACAAATAGTAAAAAGGAGGTGCAGGAATGGGGATCTTAAAAGATTTCTTAAAACTTGAAAAATTTGATATAAGACATGAGTCAAGCAATGAAGAGTTTTATGAAGAGCATATTCAGAAATGTTTAAGCGACAATTCTAAGTATTATTAAAAATTAAATATAATGGAGGTGAAATAGGATGAGTAGGTATGAGAGATAAAATTATGAGAAATAAAATAATAAATTACAAAGATTAAAGACCCTGCTGATATTAAAAATCAGAGGGTCTTTTTTAGTTTTTATAGATTGGAGCGGCTCTTACCGCCATCAATTGGAATGGCTGCGCCATTAATATAATTTGAAAGTGGTGATGAGAGAAAGGCAACAAGATCTCCTAATCTATCTGGTTCTCCTATCTTTTCAACTGGAATACCATTACTCCAGGCTTCCAAACCTTCCTGATAGGAGTCAAAGCGGCCCTGTTCTACTCCGGCATTGATTAAATCCTTCATTCTTGAAGTTTCATGGGGCCCAGGCAGAACTGCATTGGCTCTAATTACAGGTCCAAATTCTTTTGACAATGTTTTCATGAGCCCGATGACTGCCATTCTGACAGAATTTGAGAGAACCAGACCTTCGATAGCTTCTTTTGTGCTCATAGATGTGATATTTACTATGGTCCCGCCAGAACCCTCCTTTAAATACTGACTGGCTGCTCTAACTATTCTTACGACACTCATCACTAGAAGATCATAACTTTGATACCAATCTTCATCTGTTGTTTTCATAAAAGTTGTTGATGGTGGCCCTCCTGCTGAAGTTACAAGATGATCAAGACGGCCAAATTCCTGATAAGTTCTTTCGACTAAGTTTTCAATATCTTCTTTTTTAGTAATATCGCCCTTTATACCAATAATATTACCTGTACCTAACTCCTTTAATTCCTTTACTGTTTCATTTAATTTATCCTGATTGCGACCATTGATAGCAACATTGAGACTTTCTCTGGCAAAGGATCTAGCAACTGATCTACCAAGTCCACTGCTTGAAGCTGTAATAAGAGCTGTATTACCAGTAATCTTTAAATCCATAATTTGTTCCTCCCT
>CAYONR010000131.1:0-4812 GCA_964405365.1 uncultured Halanaerobiaceae bacterium | reverse complement strand
GTTTAAGATTGGAATACTGACCGCCAGGAATTTCATAGCGGTAGATCTCTGCTGCACCTGATTTTAGGTCTGACTCGAATTCATGGTAAATCGGTCTGATCGATTGCCAGTAATCTGAAATAGCCTGATATCTCTTATAATTGAGATCTGGATCTCTTTCAGTATTATCCAGGGCTGCTATCATTGAATTCAGGGCTGGCTGGGAAGTCATGCTGGCCATACTATTGCTGGCCAGATCGACAATGTCGACTCCTGCCTCTGCTGCCTGGAGAAGACTGGAAAGACCGTTACCTGATGTATCATGGGTATGGAGATGAATTGGTAAATCAACCTCTGCCTTTAAAGCTGAGATCAAGGTTTCCGCTGCATATGGCTTTAATAGACCGGCCATATCTTTAATGCAGAGAATATCTGCCCCCATCTCCTCGACTTCTCTGGCTTTTTTAGTATAATAATCGAGATCATATTTAGACCTATTTGGATCGAGAATATCCCCGGTATAACAGATCGAGACCTCGGCCAGGGCTCCAGCCTTTTTAACCTCTGATAGAGTCAGTTCAAGGTTCGGCCACCAATTAAGAGCATCAAAGATTCTAAAGAGATCAATGCCTGAAGCTGCTGCCTCCTGAACGAATTTCTTTATTAGATTATCTGGATAGTTCTTATAGCCGACAGCATTGGCCCCTCTGATTAACATCTGGAAGAGGATATTTGGAATTCTCTCTCTGAGCTTTCTAAGCCGTTTCCAGGGAGATTCTTTCAGAAAACGGTAGGAGACATCAAAAGTTGCTCCGCCCCACATCTCCAGGGAAAAGATGTCATGGCCATATTCGGCCAGATAATCTGCTATCTGCAGCATATCATAAGTCCGCATTCTTGTTGCCAGGAGCGACTGATGGGCATCTCTTAAAGTTGTATCTGTTATCAGTAATTTTTCACTGGATTTAATCTCCTGGCAGAACTTTTTGCTGCCCAATTCTTTAAATCTATCTCTACTACCTGGCTTGATTTCTCCATTTAAATCAGGCAGACGGCTGGTATCAAATTCAGGCTTTTTACCTCTGGTTTTATTGACAATAATATCGCCTAAATAATCGAGGAATCCTATTTCCTGGTCTATCTCTGCCTCGCCGGTAATCAGTTCTATTTTTTTATCGAGAAAGCCGGTGTCAGCCCTACCTTCTCTAAATTCTGGATCATTAAGCAAATTAATCAGGAAATCCCGGTTGGTCTTTACTCCCTGGATTTTCATTTCTTCTAAGGATCTGATCGTTTTATTGATAGAACCTTTAAAGGTTCTATCTGAACCGATAACTTTAACTATCAAACTATCAAAATAAGGGGTGATTTCAGCACCGGTATAACCATTACCACCGTCGAGTCTAATTCCGTTACCAGAACCGGTTCTATAGAGGCTTATTCGGCCTGTATCTGGTCTGAAATCATTTCTAGGGTCTTCGGTTGTCACCCTGGCCTGAACGGCAAATCCATGAGTTTTAATCGCTTTCTGAGATGGGATATCTAGCTCTGGGTCTGGAAGATTATAACCCTGAGCAATCAGAATCTGAGTTTGGACTATATCGATATCTGTTATCATTTCAGTAACAGTATGCTCGACTTGAATTCTAGGATTGACTTCAATGAAATAATGATTGCCATCTTTGTCAACTAGAAATTCGACGGTACCTGCACTGAGATAGCCACCATTTTCGATTAATTTGACTGCATCCTGCCGGATATTTTCCCTTGTTTCTTCAGGCAGAGCAAAAGCCGGTCCGTATTCGATGATCTTTTGATAACGGCGCTGAATTGAGCAATCCCGTTCATAAAGATGGAATGTCCGCCCGGTATTATCGGTTATTATCTGAACCTCAATATGGCGAGGACTTTCTAAATATTTTTCTATAAAAAGTTCGCCACTAGAAAAGGCTCTATTAGCCTCTTTGCTAGCTGAGGCCAGGGCTTCATCTAATTGATCAAAGTTTTTAACAAGTCTCATACCTCGACCTCCACCACCGGCCGCTGCTTTAATTATTAGTGGAAAACCAATCTCATCGGCAATATTTTTAATTTCTTCTTTATTTTTAATTGAACCGGTAGAGCCTGGTATGATCGGGATATTATTTTCCCTGGCCAGATTCTTACATTTTATTTTATCGCCATAGCGATCCAGCATCGTTGATGTTGGACCAATAAAGATCAGCCCCTTTTCCTCGCACTGAGCTGCAAAATCTGCATTCTCTGAAAGAAAACCATACCCTGGATGAATGGCATCGACATTTTTATTTAAAGCCAGATTGATAATCTCATCCTGAGCTAAATAGGATTTTAGCGGGGTCTTACTCTGACCTATCTGATAGGCTTCATCTGCCTTAGTCTTGAATAACGATTTCTTATCGGCGTCATGATAAATGGCGACTGTCCTAATTCCTAATTCCTTGCATGCTCTGATCACCCTAATGGCGATCTCTCCTCTGTTTGCTACTAATACTTTGTTAATTTTTTGCTTCTCCATACTCTCTACTCCTTTCAAAATTTTATGCTTTTAATAATATCTTAACTTCTTTCTCAAGAAAAATCTATAAAAAATTGCCCCAAAAACAAAACCTCCAATATGGGCCCACCAGGCAACTCCACCTGCATTACCGAGTGCTAAGCCAATTGTCCCGTAATAGAGCTGGGTTAAAAACCAGATTCCTATAAAAAAAACGGCTGGTATCGAAATGATATAGGGAAAGAAAAAGATTGGTATTACTGAGACTACCCTTGCCAACGGAAATAAGAAGACGTAGGCAGCCATGATACCAGCAACTGCCCCTGATGCCCCAATTGTTGGAATTGTTGAACCTGAATTGATGAGTAAGTGGATAAGATTAGCAATTATTCCACTTAAAATATAAAAACCTAGAAATGAAAAATGGCCCATTCTATCCTCTACATTATCTCCAAAAAGGGCCAGTATCCACATATTACCTACCAGATGGCCGAGGCCACCGTGGAGGAAGATTGATGTGAGAATTGTGTAGCTACTAGCGATTGTGCTTTCAATAAAAAGCCCTGGTATCAGTCCAAATTCATATAAGAAAACTCTCAGCTGGAATGGATCCATGGTCGATTGCCAGAGATAGATAATTACATTGATCGCTATAATTATTCCAGTTATTATTGGTTTTCTTCTTCTAGGAACATTATCCCTTAAAGGTAGCATTTGATTTCCTCCTAGACTGGATTTATCTTATTTAATATTGTATTCTATAATTAGAAGACCGGAGGTGATTATAATGGAAAAAGATCTTAATAAGATCGCTTCTGATTTAAAGACTGCTCTCAATGATTTTCTAGATGAAGCTAAATTAAATAAAGGTGATATCGTTATTATAGGCTGTTCTACCAGCGAAATCAAGGGCGATGCTATCGGAACTGCTTCAAGTACTGAAATTGCTAAAAAACTATACCCTGTAATCAGGAAAGAACTTGATAAAGCAGGTCTTTTTGCTGCTTTTCAAGGCTGTGAGCATATCAACCGGGCTGTGACTATTGAACAGGAATGTCAGAACAGATATGATTTCAAAGAGGTGACTGTTAAACCCCATGAATCTGCCGGTGGCGCCATGGCTGCAACTGCTTATAGAAATATGGATAATCCAGTAGTTGTTGAAGAGATAATTGCTGATGCCGGCATCGATATCGGTGATACCTTTATCGGGATGCATCTTAAAAGAGTTGCTGTTCCTGTAAGGATGTCTATCGATCGGATTGGTTCTGCCCATCTGACAGCTGCCAGAACTAGACCAAAATTAATCGGTGGCAATAGAGCCCATTACCCTGAAAAATAGCTTACTATATTAATTCTTGATAAAAGGCGAATATCCTTGTTATTTTAAGGTAAAAAGCAGCCCCTAATCGGGCTGCTCTTTTATTGCTAATATTGATAATATTTATTTATTTTCGCTAAGTGTTTCAATATCAAGCAGGCTGGCTTCTCTGGAAATTATCTGACCATTGTTATCTAATTCTATAATAATTTTCCCCAGATAATCTGTTTCTGACCCGGCCTGACTTATTAAGACATCATTTATTAATAACGAGTTTTTAATGACTGTCTTTGATTGGCCGCCAATAATAAGGTCAAACTCGCCTCTGGAAACGGCCAGATTCCGATCAGTAGAATGCCCGAGATAGGTAAGACCAATATAGATATCGGCTATCTCTGCCAGATAACTATAATTAGCCGCTGCCTGGAACGGTCTGGTAAATCTTAACCTGCCTAGAATTCCTGGATCTACTGGAGGTATTCCCTCCTCGGTAACTTTAATTAAGCCCAGGACTGCTATTAGATGGCCTTTTTCTGTATCAAGAAAGATATAAGGCTCTGGCTGTTGGAGATAGGAACCAGTAGAATCGATGTTGGCTGATAAAAAGGGGAAATCAGCCTGATCACGATTCTGCTGAAGTTCTTCCTGGCCAGCAGTAAGTTCAGCAGTCCCAATATTTAGAGCATCATAACCTGTCTGATTCATGGCCTGAACCATATTAGAATCAGTCAGGACACCACCGGCGCTGATCAGAAAAACTGTACCATATTCAGATTTGAGTTCATCCTTATAACTGGCTATTGCATCCAGGTTCTCTCTGGCCCCCTCTTCATCATTTGTATGAAGGATAACTATTGTTTCTGATTCTGAACCAGCCAAAGTCTGGCCTGGAATAGCCAGGGTTATTAAGAGAGCAACAATTATAATGGTTAATAGATTTAACTTCAATTTAATTTCTCCTTAATTATTCATCGTCTTCTAGATTAAACTGGTTAAT
>CAYONR010000130.1:0-4822 GCA_964405365.1 uncultured Halanaerobiaceae bacterium | reverse complement strand
TTGTAGAAAATTCCCGGGGAGAGGCCTTTGATCTTTTGAGAGAGCTTTATCTGAAAACAGATCTGGCTTATCTGCTTGGAGTCACAGGACCACCTGGTGGAGGTAAGAGTACACTTGTAGAAAAAATTGTTGCTAAATGGGTTGATTCTGGAGAAAAAGTAGCTGTGATTGCGATTGACCCCAGTAGCGAATTTTCTGGTGGCGCCCTGCTAGGGGATAGAATCAGAATGGGGAGTATTTCTACACATCCTGATGTATTTATTCGGAGTATGGCTACAAGGGGGTATTTAGGTGGATTAAACCCGGCTATCTTTGATACAGTACTTGTTTTATCGGCGGCAGGCTATAAGAGAATAGTTATTGAAACTGTAGGTGTCGGTCAGAATGAGATTGACATTGTCAGTCTTGCTGATACTACTCTTGTTGTGACTGTTCCTGAGGCTGGAGATGAGATCCAATCATTTAAAGCTGGTTTAATGGAGGCTGGAGATTTATTTGTTTTAAATAAGTCAGATCATCCGACTGCTCACAAGATGGAGCTTATTTTAAAGCAGATGATAGATCTGGCAAGGTCAGATGACTCAGGCTGGAAGATTCCTTTAATCAAAACAATTGCTACTGAAGAAGATGGCATTGGAGATTTAATCAAAGAGATTGCTTCTCATAGGGATTATTTAAAGAGTTCTAACCTGGAATTAGATAATAAGAAAAAGGTTATGAAGAATCATTTAATTCATTTATTAGAAGAGGGGTTAAGAAATAAATATATAGAACCTCTTTTAAAGGATAAGAATTTTGATAATTCTTTAGATGATGTTGTTGAAAGAAAAAAAGATCCATATACCAGGGTGTCTGAATGGTTGAATGAATTTGGAGAGGGGGTATAATTAGTTGAAGATAGATCATATTGGGATAGCTGTTAAAGACTTGCAGACAGGACTTGAATTCTATCGAGATGCATTAGGCCTGGAATATAAAGGACAGGAAGAAGTTGAAGAACAGGGTGTTAAAGTTGCTTTCTTAAAAACAGGAGAAAGTAAAGTTGAATTATTAGAGCCTTTGCATGATGAAAGCCCTATCGCTAAATTCATAAATAAAAGAGGTGAAGGAATTCATCATATTGCATACTTAGTTGATAATATTGATGAAAAAGTTTCTGAGATGGAGGCTAAAGATGTAAGATTTATTGGTGATGAGCCTACAGATGGGGCAGGAGATAAAAAGATAATTTTTATTCATCCTAAGAGTACTAAAGGAGTTCTTACAGAATTATGCCAGCATAAAACTAAGGGGGAATAACTAAAATGTCTAAAGAGTTTAAAATTTATGAGGTGGTTTTAAAGCAGTTAGATGATGCAGCGACTGAATTGAATTTAGATCCTCAAGTTAAGGCTTTACTAAAAGAACCTGTTAGGTCTCTGTCAGTAGCAGTTCCTGTAAGGATGGATAATGGTAGCGTTAGAGTATTTAAAGGATTCCGCTGTCAGCATAATGATGCGTTAGGACCTACTAAAGGTGGAATTCGTTTTCATCCTCAGGTAGAAGAAGCTGAAGTACAGGCGCTTGCAGCCTGGATGACCTTTAAATGTTCCCTTGTTGGAATTCCTTATGGCGGGGCTAAAGGTGGAGTTTTATGTAATCCTAAAGAGATGAGTAAAGGTGAATTAGAAAGATTATCCAGAGGTTTTATCCAGGCCATTTCTCCAATTATCGGACCAAATAAAGATATACCTGCTCCTGATGTCTATACAAATGCCCAAACAATGTCCTGGTTTATGGATGAATTTTCAAAAATAAAAGGTGTAAATACTCCAGGACTTGTAACTGGTAAGCCCCTTGTTATTGGTGGGTCTTATGGCCGAGATTCAGCGACTGCCAGAGGTTTAATGTATGTTGTAAGAGAAGCAGCTCAGGAGATGGGTTTGGATTTGAATGGAGCTACTGTAGTTGTTCAGGGTTATGGAAATGCTGGTAACTTTAGTGCGAAATTCTTACAGGAATTAGGAGCAAAATTAATTGCAGCTAATGATTCAAGTGGCGGAGTATATAATCCTGACGGGATGGATGCTTTTGATTTAAAAGAATATAAAGATGAACATGGAGAAATTTTAGGATATCCAGGCTCTAAAGAAATTAGTGATGAAGATTTATTAACTTTAGAATGTGATATATTGGTGCCGGCTGCTATGGAAAATCAAATTAATGAAAATAATGCTCATAAGATAAGAGCTAAGATGATTGCAGAGGCAGCTAATGGGCCAACAACTCCAGAAGCAGATAAAATATTAAATGAGAAGGGAATCGTTGTTTTACCTGATGTTTTAGCAAATGCAGGTGGAGTTACTGTTTCATACTTTGAGTGGGTTCAGAATATGTATAATTATTACTGGGATAAAGAAGAAGTTGATAATAAATTAGAAAAGATTATGGTCAATGCCTTTAAGAGAACTCATAAAAAGCATCAGGAAGCAGGGGTTCCTTATAGGGTGGCGGCTTATATGGTTGCTATTGAAAGATTAACAGAAGCGATGAGAGCTAGAGGTTGGGTAGAGTAAGTATTTAATAAAATATAGTTATATAGTAAATAAAGATATAAAAGGCAGCCCGTCAACACGGGCTGCCTTAAAAATTTAGTTTAGCCACATTTTGACCAGCCGCAACTATTGCAGACAACACAACCTCCATCGCTGGCTAATTCACTTTCGCATTCTGGACATTTTCTTATTTTGTCAGAATTGTTTTTTAAATTAAAACCTCTAACTGCATCAGCAGCTTTTTCTTTAACTGTTTCAGAATTGAAGTTTTTATCTTTAATAGTTAAGTCACCATTTTCATCAGAGATTTTAAGAGCTCTTCCAATGGCATCTGGACATGAAAGATTCCTTACTTCAGTACGGATCATTGCTGCTTCACAGCGAATTCCTTTAAGCTGATCGGTTATTTCTTCAACAGGCATGCCACTTCTTAACGCCAGAGAAGTTAAACGACTGATAGCTTCAGATTGGGCATGACAGCCACCACCTTTGCCTGTAGTTGTGAATAGCTCACAGATTCCTTCTTCATCAGAATTTATTGTTATATATAATTTACCGCAACCAATAAGGGTTTTTTCAGTGGTGCCAACTGTTACTTTAGGACGGTTTCTTTTGCTCTTACTACTTTTTTCATCTTGATTGCTAGATTTTGTTGTTAGAACCTGTCCTGAGCGACTGCCATCTCTATAAATAGTTATACCTTTACAGCCTAATTTATAAGCTAACTCATAAGCTTTTTTAACATCTTCTTTAGATGCATCATTTTTAAAGTTGATAGTTTTGCTGACAGCATTATCAACATAATTTTGGAAAGCTGCCTGAGTTTTAATATGCCATTCAGGGTTTATATCATGAGAAGTTACAAATATTTCTTTGAGATCATCAGGAATTTCATCAATTTCCTGGATTGAACTCTGGTTGGCTAATTTTTCTTTAAGGTCATCGTTCATAATGCCTCTTTCTTCAGCTAATTGAGCAAATATGGGATGGAGCTCAACTAAAGTTTCATCGATTACATGTCTCTCATATGCCAGTGCAAATAATGGTTCAATTCCGCTACTAGCTCCAGCAATTATACTGATTGAGCCTGTTGGAGCGATTGTAGTTGTTGTTGCATTTCTGTATTCTTTTTCGTAGATACTTTTATCGATATTTGGGAACGGTCCACGTCTTTTGGCCAGTTCATGGGAGGCTTCTCTGGCTTTTTTATTGATAAAGCCCATTATATTTTCAGCCGTTTCAACTGCCTTCTGGCTATTATATGCCAATCCTAAATTTAATAGCATATCACTATATCCCATAACACCTAAACCGATCTTTCTATTTCCCTGTACCATTTCAGTTATTTTTTCAAGGGGAAATTCACTCATATCTATAACATTATCTAGAAAATGGACTGCTTTCTTAACTGTCCTGGCTAACTTATCATAATTGGTTTTGGCATTTCCAATGGGTCCCTCAGTCATTTTAGAGAGATTAATAGATCCTAAATTACAGGCTTCAAATGGAAGTAATGGCTGTTCGCCACATGGGTTGGTACTTTCAATTTCACCGATTTCAGGCGTTGGGTTTTCTTTATTGATTTTATCTAAAAAGATAATTCCTGGCTCTCCGTTTGTATGAGCCATATCAACTATTAGATTAAAAATTTCATTAGCATCTTCCAGCCCAGTAATCTTACCAGTCCGGGGATTTATTAATTCAAATTTTTCATTATTCTTATAAGCTTCCATAAAGTCTTCTGTTATAGCTACTGAAATATTGAAATTAGTTAATTGGGTTTCATCTTCTTTACAGGTAATAAAGTCTCTAATATCAGGATGGTCAATTCTCATAACCCCCATATTAGCTCCCCGTCTTTTACCACCCTGTTTAACTGTATTGGTAGCTTCATCGAAGATTCTCATAAATGAGATTGGGCCGCTGGCAACTCCTCCAGTGGTTTTGACTATATCATTTTTAGGTCGGATGCGGGAAAAACTAAAGCCGGTACCGCCTCCACTTTTATGTATCAGAGCAGAGTTTTTTATTGCATCAAAAATACCGTTCATGCTGTCTTCAACTGGAAGAACAAAACATGCACTTAATTGCTGGAGATCATTATCTGCATTCATTAGAGTCGGAGAGTTTGGAAGAAATTCTAATTTAGCCATCATTTCATAAAAATCACTTGCTGTTTCTTCTACTGGTTCATCGTATATAGCATTGGCTTCGGCGATATTATTTGCTACTCGCAAAAACATATCTTTAGGTGTTTCAATAAGATTTCCATCTGGATCTTTTTTCAA
>CAYONR010000129.1:0-4837 GCA_964405365.1 uncultured Halanaerobiaceae bacterium | reverse complement strand
CAGAAATTACTGCTTTAGGGTTACCATCTATCTTAATTCCTTATCCATTTGCTACAAATAACCATCAGGTTAAAAACGCTAAGGTTTTAGAAGAAAAGGGAGCAGCTTTAATTTATGAAGATGATGAAATTAAAGATCAAATTATTTTTAATAAAATAAAAGAGTTAATTAATGATAAAAACAAACTCAAAAATATGAGATGTGCTAGTGAATTATTGGGAAAGCCAGAAGCCTTAGATGATTTATATAGATTAGTTTATAGCCTAGCTCAAAAATGATAGCACTCAAATGGGGAGTAGATTTTTATGGATAAATTCAAAGATAAAAGAGTACATTTTATTGGTATAGGTGGAATATCAATGAGTGCTATTGCTAATTTTCTATTGGAATATAATATAGAAGTTACTGGCTCTGATCTGATTTATAATAATAAAATTAAAGAGTTAGAATCAAAAGGTGCTGAAATTAATATAAAACACAAAGAAGAAAATGTAAAGATGGCTGATATTGTTGTGATAAGTAGTGCGATACCTGATAAAAATCTCGAATTGAAATTTGCCAGGAATAATGATATCAAAATTTATAAAAGAGCTGAAATACTTGCAGAAATAGGTAAAAACAAGAGGTTGATTGCAGTTAGTGGTAGTCATGGTAAAACTACTACTACAGGCATGCTAGCCAGTATTTTCGTGAGCTCAGGTAAAGACCCTTCTGTTATGGTCGGTGGAGATATAGATTTGATATCTGGTAATTATAGAACTGGTGATGGTGGTTTTTTTCTTACTGAAGCTGATGAAAGTGATGGTTCGCTACTATACTTTGAGCCTGAAATTTCCATTGTGACAAATATTGAACCAGAACATTTAGATTATTACGGTAAAGAAGAGAAATTATATGATACAATGATTAAATTCATTAAAAAAACGAATAAAAATGGTAGGATTTTATGTCTTGATGATAGAGGGATTAAAGATAATTTAATACAGAGGGCTTTAAAAAGAGATTATGAAATAAAATTTACAGGATATGGTTTGAAAAATGGTTGTTATAGAGCTGAAATAACAAATAGAGATAATTTTAATATTTCCTATAATCTTTATTACAAGGATAATTTTATTGATGAAGTCAACTTGCAATTGGCTGGAGAACACAATGTTCTCAATTCTCTTGGAGCAATTGCTGCATCAAGAAAAGCCGGGCTTGAATGGGGAGAAATTATACAAGGATTATTTAGTTTTAAAGGTGTTAAGAGAAGATTTGAATTTAAAGGAGAAGTTAAAGGTGTAAAATTTATCGATGATTATGCACATCATCCAAGTGAATTAGAAACTGTAATTAAATCTGCAAAAAATTTGAACTCAAATAAGATAAGATTTGTTTTCCAACCACATCGATATACAAGAACAAGAGATTTATGGTATAATTTCATTAATGTATTGTGTGACCGAGATATATACTTTTATATTGTTGATGTGTATAGTGCTAATCAGTCCAAAATTGAAAATATAAATTCAAAAAATCTCGTTAGAGAAATCAAATCAAAATATCCTGATGTTAATATTGAGTATGCTGGATCATTAAACGAAGCAACAAATAGATTAACTAAGATTATAAATAAAGATGATCTTATTTTAACAGTAGGAGCAGGAGATGTTTATAAAGTTGGAGATGATATTTTACAGAGTTTGAGATGTGACAGGGATGTTTAAATATTTAACGATTATAGTCATTATAGCGCTGGGATTTGGAATTTTGTTCGGCTCATCCTTTTTTGAAATAAAAGAAGTAATAATTAGGGGATATGATGAAAGGGATGTTGAAATAGCAGATATAAGAGGGGAAAATATATTTACAGTAGATTTAGAAGTAGTTACTGATGCTTTTGAAAATGATCCTTATATTGAAACTGTGGATGTAACAAGAAGTTTTCCTGATCAAGTGATATTTCATGTGAACTATAATCGACCTATAGCAGCAATTATAAATGATGGTGATTATATAGTTTATAATAAATACAATAGAATTATAGCTGAAAATATTGAAAATAACAAGTATGACCTTCCTGTTTTCAAAGATACCCCTTATTATTTTTCAGGTAATAATATAATCATTCCTTCAATTCAGAATAAGTTTTTAGACAAACTTGAAACACTTCCAGTAAAATTAAGGGAAGAAATTAATGAAATTCATTTTGATCCTGTAGGAATTTATTTAATTATGGATCAGGGTTACGATATAAGAATTGGAACAGCAGAAAACTTAGAAGATAAGTTTATTGTTCTTATATCTGCATGGTATGAAGGGATGTTAAACGATGATGGAATAGAATATGTAGATATAACAGCTCCAGAAAGACCTGTTATTAAAAAATAGCACTTATAGATTGTAATATAAAAAAGGATTTTGCCTTACTAATGTTGAATTGTAACATATAGGGAAAGGAGGTTGATGGTTTGTCACAGACTAAAGTAATTGCAGGGTTAGATGTTGGAACAAAAAAGATATGTGCTTTAATTGCTGAAATTAATGATGATGATAAGATTGAGATTGTTGGATTAGGAATTTCACCATCAGATGGTTTAAGAAAAGGTATAGTTGTTGATATTGATAAAGCTTCTAATTCAATTATCAAAGCAGTTGATAAGGCTGAAAGAATGGCTGGAATTGAGGTGGGTTCAGTATATGTTGGTATAGCTGGATCTCATATTAATTCTGTTAATAGTCATGGTGTTGTAGCAGTTACTGGAAGCAATAAAGAAGTGAAAGAATCTGATATTGAAAGGGTTATGGAAGCTGCAAGGGTTATTCCCCTGTCTCAGGAAGAGAGAGTAATCCATGTGATTCCAAGAGAATTTATAATCGATGGTACAAGGGGTATAAAAAAACCGCAAGGGATGTCTGGAGTTAGATTGGAAGTTGAAACTCACATTGTAAAAGGTTCTACAACTTCTATTAGTAATCTGGTGAAAAGTGTTGAGAAAGCAGGTTTAGAAGTTAATGAGTTAGTATTAGATCAACTTGCATCAAGTTATTCTGTTCTTTCTAAAGATGAAAAGGAATTAGGGGTAGCTCTTGTAGATATTGGTGGGGGTACTACAGATTTTATAGTATTCCATGAAGGCAATATTAAATATACTTCAGTTCTTCCTGTTGGTGGTAATCATGTTAGCAATGATATAGCTGTTGGTTTAAGAACACCTATTTCAGAAGCTGAGAAGATTAAAATTTTACATGGCGTGGCAAGTTGCGAAGAAGTTAAAGATAATAAAAAAATTGATGTATTAAAAGCAAGTGGAAATGAAAATCAACAGATATCAAAAAATTATCTCTGTCAGGTTATTGAGCCGAGAATGGAAGAAATGTTCTCAATGATTGAAAGAGAGATCAATAAAACTGGGACAAAAGATATGACTCCAGCCGGTTTGGTTATTACAGGAGGAGCTTCTTTATTAGAAGGAAGCTGTAGTTTAGCTTCTCAGATTACTGGATTACCGGTTAGATTAGGTGAGCCAGATTACATAAGCGGATTTTCTGATGTTATTGATAATCCTGTCTATGTTAATAAAGATGGAAGAATTCCTACTCCGGTATTTTCTACAGGTGTTGGTTTAATTTTATATGCACTGGACAATGGGAAAGCAGTGAGTACTAATTCCAAAAAAAGAAATAGGCGAAACAACAAAGAAATAGTCAATTCATTTTTTAGTAAATTGAAAACTTTTTTTGACGATTTCTTCTAAATTCTTTAAAAATTGAAAGGAGGTAGGTTTTGTGTTTGATATAGGTACAGAAATGGAGAAATTTGCAAATATAAAAGTTGTCGGTGTCGGTGGTGGAGGAAACAATGCAGTTAATAGAATGATTGAAGATGGTCTAGAAGGTGTAGAATTTATAGCTATCAATACTGATGCACAGGTTTTAATGTCGTCTAGCGCAGGAGTTACAATTAGAATAGGTGAGAAATTAACTCGTGGATTAGGAGCAGGAGCGAATCCTGAAGTGGGTAAAGAAGCTGCGGAAGAAAGTAAGGATGAAATTGAAGACGCTGTTTCGGGAGCTGATATGGTCTTTATAACTGCAGGAATGGGCGGAGGAACAGGTACTGGTGCTGCACCTGTAGTTGCTCAAGCAGCCAAAGATCAAGGAGCATTAACTGTGGGTGTAGTAACTAAGCCTTTTACAGTTGAAGGTACTAAAAGAATGGATAATGCAGAAGAAGGTATTAAAGAACTTGAAGATAATGTTGATACATTAATAATAATTCCAAATGATAGGTTATTAGAGGTTGCGGAGAAAAAAACAAGTCTTGTTGATGCTTTTAAAATTGCTGATGATGTTTTACGTCAGGGTGTACAGGGTATCTCAGATCTTATCACAATAACTGGTATCATAAACCTGGATTTTGGTGATGTTAAAACGATCATGACTGATGCTGGTTCTGCTCTCATGGGTATTGGTACAGCTAGAGGAGAGAATAGAGCGGAAGAAGCAGCTCGTAATGCTATAGATTCACCTCTATTAGAAGCCTCTGTAGATGGAGCACAAGGAGTTTTAATTAATATAACAGGTGGCAATAATCTAGGGATTCATGAAGCCTATGAGGCTGCTAAAATTGTAAAAGAGGTATCAGATCCAGATGCTAATATAATTCTTGGAGCAGTTATCGATCAAGAGTTAGATGAAGATGTTATGGTAACTGTAATTGCAACAGGATTTAATCGTGCAAAGTCTAATGAAAAAGGGGCTGAAAGCAGAAAACAGTCTGATTTTAATAGTAGTGAAATTGATTTAGAGCCAGTTGGTGGAGAAGATGAACTTGATATTCCGGCATTTCTAA
>CAYONR010000128.1:0-4879 GCA_964405365.1 uncultured Halanaerobiaceae bacterium | reverse complement strand
AACTTCCAGCCGATTTATTAAATTATATTATTCAGCTTTTAAAAGATTATATTCTTGATCCCAGAGTTTTTTGCCTGTTTCTTTTAGAATCTCAAGCCCCTGGATTTCTTCTGAAAGCAGAGGCATACCAATTGAAGGCAATCCAAAGAGATCATCAATTCTATTTGTATGCTTCTTCTGAAGTTTATAGCGGTTTTTAAAGAACGGAGTCGTACAGTATTCCTCTAGCAATATCTGATTGACAACAACTCCAGCTGGATTGATGCCTGCATCCTCCAGGTCCTTGCTTGCCCGATAAGCTTCCATAATCGGGGTATTCTCTGGATATAATACGAAAAAGAAACTTGATATATCAAGATTTCTGAGCGTGTCAATTACATCCTGATACGGCTTTTCTTTATCTGCATTAGAATTATCCTGGGCGGCATTTGCTACCATAAGCTCAACCTGTTGATCCCAGTCCATTGGTAACTCAAGCAATCTTAAGGTATGGCCTGTTGGAGCTGTATCAAAAACTATATACTCATATTTATCTTCTCTGATAAAAGAGACAAACTTCTCAAAGGAGGCCATCTCTTCAGTACAGGGTGAGTTCAATTCTTCTTTGATAGCCTGAAGCATATCTTCACTATATTTCTCTTTTGCCTCTGAAAGCACTTTTTCTTTATAATCTATAAGTGCCTTCTTTTGGTCAATTCTTGCAATGTCAAGATTTTCTTCGCCTTTAGCTGTGACCGGTTCTGATTTCACCTTAATATCAAACATCTGGCTTAAATGATCAGCTGGGTCTGTTGTTACCAGCAGAGTCTTATGGCCATTTTCAGCCAACCAAACTGCTGTAGCCGAGGAGACTGAAGTCTTACCTACGCCACCTTTACCGGTAAAAAAGAGCAGTCTTTTATCCTGATCCGGACTTCTATCAATTATTTTTTTCATTTCTTTGTTCATATTATACAGCCTCTCTTTCACTATCAGAAAAAATCTTCTTACCTATAAACTTTAAGCTATCAAGACCTGAAACTTCATCGTCAAGAAGTTCCATATATCTCTTTTCTACATTAAATTTATCTTCAATTATTTCTAAATATTTATCCTGCATCTCTTTCCTCTTTTTAAAGAAAGGATGGGTGCATTCCTCAGCAGGAAGAATACCATTGACAATGATAAATGAAGCATCTATGCCAATTTTACCTAGTTCTTTGGCTGATCTTTCTGCTTCTTCGATTGGAGTCTCTTCTGGTTGAACCACAAAGACAAAATCAGTTGCATTATTATTTCTTAACATCTCAGTAGCTCTATCATATTTTTCCTGGGATGATTTAATAGACTCAACTGGACCGATACAGGTCTGGCCTCCGCCTTTAGCACTCTCTTCAATATGCTTACTCCAGTCCACAGGTAGCTCTAAAAGCCTAATTGTATGGCCTGTTGGTGCTGTATCGAAGACGACAAAATCATAACCTGCATCTTCTTCCATATAATCTACAAAACGATCAAATGCTGCAATTTCAGTAGTACATGGCGAATTAAACTGTTCTTCTACAACTTCTATAACATCATCAGGCATGACCCCTCTCATTGGGGCTATAATCCTTTCACGATAGTCTTCTGTAGCTTTATCAGGATCTATTTCCATTGCATATAGGTTCTCAACACCTTCAATTTTAGTCTCTTTATGGCCGATTTCCTGTTCATAGATATCTGACAAATTTGCAGCTGGGTCTGTTGTTACAATTAGTGTCTTTAGACCGGAACGAGCTTTTTCTACAGCAGCAGATGCTGCCATTGTAGTCTTACCGACGCCACCCTTTCCAGAAAAGAACATGAATTTATCTTCTGTCATATTATATATACACTCCTTTAATTTAATGCTTAATAATTGATTGATTAATTGGTTAAATATGGTTTAAGATCAGTTTGTTTTGGATAGCTTCGTTTTTTAATAATTTCACCATCAACAACTGTAATCGGTAAAATTTCTGCACCATTTTCCTGTAAAAGTCCTGTGATTTCTGGAGCCTCCATGAACTTATTAGGCTGCTGATTAAGGAGATACCTGTTTACTGTTATTCCATCTGCCTTAAGTTCATTTATTAACTCATTAACTTTGACAACTTCATCATCTACATCTGGCCCACAGACTCCTGTGGAACAACACATTGGTGGATCATAGATATCGATTTTCATTTTATAAATTACACCTCTTTTTATTATTTTGATTGGTTTATTATTTACATGATAACAATAATACTGGAACTGGTGATTCTTTAGCAACTCTATCAGAGGTACTTCCTAGAAGCAAGTCTTTGATATTACCTCTTCCAGTTTTGGGCATTAATATCAGGCCGATATTTTCATTCTCGGCTACTTCGATTATATTATCTGAAGCTGCCCCTTCCATAACTTTAATTGAAATATTATTTGTTATATTACTTTCTTTTAATTCTTTGCTCTTTATATTAAGCTTTTCTTCGGCTTCTAATTTCAATTTTTTAAGTTCTTCATCTGAACTGCTACTTTCAATAACATGTACTAGAATAATTTCTTCAGCCTGTTGCTTAAGCTCTTTTATAAAATTAATACAGACCGAGGAACATTCAGAGAAATCAATAGGAAGCAATATTCTATTAAATTTTCTAGCACAGGCTATTTTTGCATCTCCTTCAATATTCTCAAACTTCTCAATTAATACTGGCTTTCTAGTCTGTCTGATTAAATCATAGGTGGTGCTGCCTAGAAATACTTTTTTAATAAAGCCTCTCCCATGTGAAGCAATTAAAATTAGAGCCACATCTTCCTCATGAGCAAGCTTATCTATTTCTGCAGCTGGACCACCAACAGGAATTTTTATCTTAACTTTAAAGCCTTTTTCTTCTATATCTTCTTTTACCTTTTCCAATTTTTCCTGATTAGATTTTTTGAATTGATCTACATTTACTATCTTTGAGCGATGAACATTTATAACATGGGTTAAAACCACCTCATCAATTCCTAAAATCCTTAGTTCATCAAGGCAATTAATTAACTTTCTAGCTGTATCTGAAAAGTCAGTTGCCAGAAGCACTTTATTTGATAACATATTAAAACCCCTTTCTTTTATTAATTATGACTGGAAGCAGGACTGGTTTCAGATTCTTTTGCAGGGAACCAGTGGCGGGTTCTATTTGCTATTGCTACCAGGCTGAGCATTACTGGTACCTCAACCAATACTCCAACTACTGTGGCCAGGGCAGCGCCTGACTGTAATCCAAATAATGCTATGGCTGTCGCAACTGCTAACTCAAAAAAATTACTGGCTCCGATCATGGCAGCAGGAGCTGCGATAGAATGGTTTATCTTTAATAACTTTGCAGCTGTATAGGCTATTGTAAAGATAAAGAATGTCTGTATCGTTAATGGTATAGCTATTAAGACTATATGGAATGGATTATTTACAATTGTATCTCCCTGAAATGAGAATAGAAGTATTAGGGTTAAAAGCAGACCAATAATAGTTAAATTACTTAATTTTTTTAGAAAGACCTTTTCAAACCATTCGATCCCTTTTTTCTTAATCAGATATTTTCTGGATAAATAACCTCCTGCCAGTGGAATTACAATATAGAGTACTACTGAGAGAAGAATTGTATCCCAGGGAACAATAATATCGCTTAAACCAAGTAAGAACATTACTATTGGTGCATAGGCGAATAAAAGAATTATATTATTAACAGAGACCTGAACCAGAGTATAAGCAGGATCACCATCAGTCAGATAACTCCAGACAAAGACCATCGCTGTACATGGGGCTGCGCCTAATAAAACTGCACCGGCAACATATTCCTGTCCGAGCTCTGCAGGTATAAAGTTCTGGAAAATAACTTTGATAAATAGCCAGGCAAAAAAGTACATTGTAAATGGCTTGATTAGCCAGTTAGTTACTAAAGTGACTCCAAGACCTTTTGGCTTTTTACCTGCTTCCACGATACTGCTAAAATCTATCTGGACCATCATGGGATAGATCATAAACCAGATTAAAATAGCTACTGGAATAGATATCTGGGCATATTCCCATTGTTCAAGTGTTTCTGGAACTGCTGGCAGAAATCTTCCAATTAAAACTCCTACAACAATACAGAGAGCAACCCAGACTGTCAGATACCTCTCAAAAACACCAAGACCTTCAGACTGTTCTGCAGCAACATTTTTTTCTTTATCTGCCATGATTATTTCCTCCCTATAATAATTGAATTTAATTAAAGATTGTAGCTTCTTCTAACTGACTGCATTCCAGATCACTTTCTTGATAAGTTTTAAGATTTTCCAGGTCAAATTCCAATGCCTTTTCATTAGAAAAATCATTAAATAAAAGCTTTAGAAATGAATATTTAGAATAGATATTTTGGTCAATTGAATAATATATCCAACGCCCATCTCTAGATTGGTTAATAATATTAGCCTTTGCCAGTTTCCTTAAATGTCTTGATGCATTCGACTGGTTTATGCCCATAATATTTTTGAGCTCACAGACACATAAAGATTGTCTGTATAATAAGTTCAAAATTCTTAATCTGTTTTCATGGGCTAAAGCCTTCATAACCTGGGCTAAATCCATTTTTTACACCTGCCTTTATTATTTTCTATTCTTCTTATTTATGATTATATTCGATTTTAATCATATTGTCAAACTGATATGTTGAGTTTGACAAAAATTAATTTATAATTTATTATATGAGTGTAATCAAATCTAATAATATTTAATAGAATCGGGAGGTAGATTAATGGGAAACCAACAATTAAACCAAGCATGTAAGGGACTTGCAGAGAATTTAGAAGAAAGAAATGAGTATAAAAGATTAATGAAATTAAAGAATGATATAGAAGAAGATAAAGAAGCCAG
>CAYONR010000127.1:0-4935 GCA_964405365.1 uncultured Halanaerobiaceae bacterium | reverse complement strand
TGGGCGCAATATTATTAGGCTTTACAGGTCAGGCAGCAGCTCCAATTGGAATAATTGGTGGTGCAGATGGGCCGACAGCTATCTATTTATCCAGCTTACTAGCACCAGAATACTTAGGAGCAATAGCTATAGCAGCTTATTCATATATGGCTTTAGTTCCTGTTATTCAGCCGCCAATTATGAAACTATTAACCAATAAAGAAGAGCGAAAAATTAAAATGGAACAGCTCAGACCTGTTTCTAAAAAAGAAAAGATTATTTTTCCAATTATGGTTTCAGTTATCGTTATTTTATTAGTGCCGGCGTCTGCACCTTTAATTGGAATGTTAATGCTTGGTAACTTATTTAAAGAGGCAGGGGTTGTAGATAGATTAAGTGATGTAGCAAAGAATGCTCTGGTTAATACTGTAACTATATTTCTTGGTGTTGCAGTTGGAGCCAGTGCTTCAGCAGATAGATTTCTCCAGGCAGATACATTATTAATTCTAGGCCTTGGAATCGTTGCCTTTGCCTTTGGTACAGCAACTGGATTGGTTTTAGCTAAAATAATGAATTATTTCAGCAGCACCAAAATTAATCCGTTAATTGGAGCAGCAGGAGTATCAGCAGTTCCGATGGCTGCTAGAGTTGTTCAAAAGGTTGGCCAGCAGGAAAACCCATCAAACTTTTTATTAATGCATGCTATGGGTCCAAATGTTGCAGGGGTAATAGGTTCAGCAGTTGCTGCTGGTGTCCTGTTATCGATCTTCGGTTAAGTGATTAATATGCAAGTATATGCACTTGTTGGACCGAGCGGCAGCGGCAAAAGTCATAGAGCTAGAGTTGTAGCCTATGATTATGATATTCCATTAATTTTAGACGATGGTCTCTTAATCAATGATGGCAAAGTTATCGGTGGTTCTTCAGCCAAGAGAGAAAATAGTAAGCTAGCAGCAATCAAAAGAGCTATTTTCCACTATCCAGATCATTTAAAAGAAGTTCAGAGAGCTATCAGAGATAGCCAGGCCAATAAGATTTTAGTACTTGGCACATCTACTGCAATGGTTAAAAAAATAGTGTCCAGGCTTAATCTGCCTGAAATTGAAGAAATAATTATGATCGAAGATATTGCTACAGAAGAAGAAATAGCCCGGGCTATTGAAACTAGAGCCCGGGAGAATAAGCATGTTATTCCTGTACCTACCATTGAAGTCAAGACTCAGTTTCTCGGATATTTTATCGATTCATTAAAAGTCTTATTTAATCGAGAAGAAGATGATCTGGCCAGAGAAAGCACAGTCGTTAGAGCCAGGTTCAATTATCTAGGCGGTCTGATTGTTTATAATAAAGTATTTAGAGATGTAGTCTATTATATTTCAGATCAAGCAGATATTATCAGCCAGCTCAGAAGCGTTAGAATATCCAAGGAAGAAGACGGTATGACAATATATATTGTAGTTATAATTCAGTATGGTTATGTAATCCATGAGGCATTGAATGATTTCAAACTTGAACTGGCGAATTCTTTAGAGAGATTTACAGGTGTAGATGTTAAAGCTATTAATGTCGAAGTAGCAGGCATGGAGGTTGATAGAGATGATCTCAGCAATAATTCTAGCAGCAGGTGAGGCAAGTAGAATGGGCAGGCTCAAACAGTTATTGCCCTGGGGGGATAGCACTATCCTTGGAACAGTAATAAATAATATCCAGGAATCCAGCCTGGATGGCCAGCTCCGTGTAGTTTTAGGGGCCGAATCAGAACGGATCAAAAGAGAACTATCAGAGTATAATTGCCAGTTCTTAACCAATCCAGACTATACCCGGGGTATGTTCAGTAGCGTTATGATTGGAATCCAAGATCTACCTAAAAATACAACGGGCTTACTATTTATGCTGGCAGATCAACCTCTGGTAACTACCGAGATTTATAATCAACTTATCAATTATTTTAAAAAAGAAGAGCCGCTGCTTTTAGTACCAAGCTATAATCAGCGGAGAGGCCATCCTTTAATAATCTCAGCTGAACTTATCCCAGAGATTTATAAATTGGGAGAAGACGGTGATCCTGAAGGGGGCTTAAGAGCTCTTTTAGATAAATATGAAGATGATATTGAGTATTATAATGTCGATAAAGAAGGCGTAATTATTGATTTAGATTATTATGAAGATTACCAGAAATATTATTCAGATCATCATTCTTAAGGATGTGGTAATTTGAGCCAATATAAGGTCAACTATAAAATCTGGTTAGAAAAAGAAGATAAGGTCTTTGGCCAGGGGCCCAAAGAAATCCTTGAATTAATAGATCAGACAGGTTCACTTCATCAGGCAGCTAAAAAAATGAATATGTCTTATAGCCAGGCCTGGAACTTAATAAAAACCTTAGAAGAACGTCTTGGTTTTAAGCTCATATCTGCCCGGGCAGGAGGTAAAGGTGGAGGCGGTTCCAGTTTAACTAAAGAAAGTCGAGAACTGCTAAAAGATTATTCAAGATTTATTGAAGAAGCAGAAAAGAGTTTAGAAAAGTTAGAGGAGAAATTTTTTTAGATATCGTTATATAAAGTTAGATATAACGAACGGAGGTATCTAATGATAAGGAAGAAAGGTTTAAT
Source organism: uncultured Halanaerobiaceae bacterium (assembly GCA_964405365.1). Lineage (GTDB taxonomy): Bacteria > Bacillota > Halanaerobiia > Halanaerobiales > Halarsenatibacteraceae > Halonatronomonas. Next base: position 2,344 of record CAYONR010000127.1, on the reverse strand, counting down.
AGATTTATGGGGGATCACTCCAGGTGAGCTTAACTGGTTTATCGGGGCAGGCGGCAAGACAACCACTATCAATAGGATAGCCGGTGAGCTGAATTATCGCAAAACCATAATCTCAACAACAACAGCAATCTTAAAGCCTGACAGCATTCCCCATAGAATAGTATATATAAATAACTATCAGGAATTATATAAACAGTTAAAAAAATATTCTAATGCCAGCACCTCAACTCCAGGATCCCTGGTCCTGGCATCAGCAAAGAAACCCCACCCTTTAAGTACCTTAAAAGGCGAAAAATTAATTGGTTTAAAACCAGAATGGCTGACAGAGATAGCTAAAGAATTTCCAGAATTTTATTATCTAATAGAGGCTGACGGAGCAGCAAATAGACCAATAAAGATTCCAGCAGATCATGAACCTGTATTACCGAAAACTATCGATAATTTATTTCTGCTCCAGGGATTAAGTTCATTAAAAAGATCATATAATAAAAATATCGATAGAAGAATAATGCATAGAGCAGAATTATTTAAACATAATAACAAAAAACTAACTCTAAGTAGTTATAAAATGCTCTATAGCCCTCAATATTGGGGCTATAATAGATTTAAAACTGCTAACCGTATAAGATTTACCTTAACTCAAATCAACAGCGATATGTTAGGCTTTTCCAGGTCTCTGGCTGAGTATTTATTTAAAGAATATATTACTTTGGATAATTTAAAATCAATTACCGCAGTAAATTATCGAAATCAGCCAGAAATAATCTATCATATTGATAGAGAGGAGTATCTTAATAGTGGATATAATAAATTTAAAAGATCTTAAAATTTTGCTAAAAGGCGGCGGAGATCTAGCCTCAGGAATAGGATATAGATTAAATAGAGCAGGTTTTAATCTATTGATTGTTGAAAAATCAGAGCCAACAGCGATTAGAAGGACTGTCTCCTTTGCCAGTGCAATTTATCAGGACGAGCTAGAAATTGAAGGAATTACCGGCAAAAAAACAAGAAATACCGAAGAGATAGAACAATGTTGGAATGAGGGGTCAGTTCCAGTCACTACAACTAACCAAACAGATTTATTAACCAGCTTTAATCCTGATATAATTATCGATGGTAGGATGTTAAAAGATAAAACCGACCAGATAATAGATGAGGCCAAACTGATCATTGGAATAGGTCCTGGTTTTATAATTAATCAAAATTGTAACCTTGCTGTAGAAACTAACCGAGGCCACCATTTAGGCCGAGTTATCTATGAAGGTTCTACTGCAGAAAACACCGGCAGTCCAGGCAAAGTAAATGGTTATACAGATGAGAGAGTAATCCATGCACCTGAAGCTGGAATCTTTCAATCAAATCGAAAAATAGGCCAAAAAGTAAATGCCGGAGATGTAATCGGAAAAGTTAACGACAAATTACTAAAGACAGAGATTGATGGAGTCATTAGAGGCCTTTTAAAGCCAGGTATTAAAGTTAAAGCAGGAACAAAGCTGGCTGATGTTGATCCAAGATCTGAAAAAGATTATTGTTATTATATTTCAGATAAAGCCCTGGCAATAGCTGGAGGAGTATTGGAAGCAATTTTGTTCTGGTATAATTCAGAGAATATGAAAGGAGTCTCATAAATTATGAGTAAGTCTTTTTGGAGCGAACTATCTAGATTAATGGATAGCGGAGATAATGGTGTTATAGCTACTTTTATTGAAGGAGATTTTTCTGGAAAATATTCCACTTTCAATAAAGCTGATCGGCTTGTAATAACTGAAGATGATTGGATTACCAATATAAAAAATGAAAATGAAATTGATATTGATTTCTTCAGGGATAAATTTAGTGAGTACAATAATATTAATCAACCTACATTAAAAAAATTTAATACCAAAAATGGAGAGATAGAAATATATTTTGAGAACCTCCAACAAATTGATCGGTTGATGCTCTTTGGCGCAGGCCATGTTGCCCAGCCATTAGCAAAAATTGCAGCAATGAATGATTTTCTAGTAGAGGTTATAGATGATAGAGAAGATTTCAATAATCCAGATAATTTTCCAGATGCAAAGAAACATCATTGCCAGAGTTTTGCCGAATTTCTCGAAGAATATCAACCTCGGCCAGGCGATTATATAGTTATTGTGACCAGAGGACATCAACATGATTATAGTGTCTTAAAATCAGTTATTTCCGGTGATTGGGATTATCTCGGTATGATTGGTAGTAAGCGTAAGGTTAAATTATTATTTGATGACTTAAAAGATGAAAACCTTGATTTAAATAGACTTGAGCAGGTAGATGCTCCAATTGGAGTAGAGATAAATAGCGAAACACCGGCTGAAATAGCAGT
>CAYONR010000126.1:0-4976 GCA_964405365.1 uncultured Halanaerobiaceae bacterium | reverse complement strand
TCAATCATTCTGCATCAACCCCCAGTGCCTTGATATACATAATTGCAAAGACAAATATAATTATAAAAATAACAACACCTATTGCAGATGACATTCCCATGGCCCGATTATTAATTAACTGGAAATAATTATAACTAGCCATCGAATATTTTGATTGGGCAAGTAATACTTGAAAGATATCAAATACCCTTAAGGCATCTAATGTTCTAAAAATCAATGCCACTGCCAGTGATGGCTTGATAAGAGGTAATGTAATTGACAAGAACTGTCTAACTTTATTGGCACCATCTACTCGAGATGCTTCATATAATTCGTTTGGAATCAACTGCAATCCTGCTAGTATCAGTAAAGCCATAAATGGAGTTGTTTTCCAAACATCGACTGCTATCATTGATGGCAACTGCCAGAATGGAGACTGCAAAAATGCTATGCTTTCATCTACAATCTCAAATCTTTGTAATAATGTATTAAAAATACCAACTCTACTAGAAGCCAGCATCCATTCCCACATTCTTGCAGATACTACAGTAATTACAGCCCAGGGCACTAACATTATCGCCCGTATTGCTCCTCGACCTTTAAAATTACTATTAACTACTAAAGCAATCATTAAACCTAATATCGTTTCTAAAAATACAGAAACAACTGTAAATATTAATGTATTTAAAATTGCCCTAATAAAAGTTGGGTTACTTGCTGCAAAAAGATATCTATTACCGAACAAACCTACTTCCCAGACAGTTCTAAATCTCCGTGGTTCTCTCGGCAATACTTCAATTGGCCTCTGATAAACAATTTCTCCATCTTCTCTAATGATATTTCCATCATCGTCGATCTGAGGCGGTAGCTCTACTACTCTCATACTAAGTAACTGTCTGTAATTATCAAAACCAACAAAATTTGGTTCCTGTCCACTGGCAAAAGTTCTGTCAGTCATGCTGGTATAAAAAACCTGTCCCAGAGGATAAAGGGCAACTAATAGCAAGATGATAGCTGCCGGAGCCAGAAGTTTATAAGCCAACCTCGCTTCCTGACGGGCCAGGTCATTTGATGAATTATTGGCCATAATATCTCCTCCTAAATTGAATGGGGAGGGTAATTTAGGCCCTCCCCTTGTATATCATCTAATTAATTTTATCTTCTTACTTTTACTTGGGATCACCAGTTTCTAATCCAGTTAAATCCTGCAGATCTAATTCTAAATATTCAAGAGCTGTTAAAGCATCGTCCTGACCAGTTAAGACTGAATGAACAGCCTGGAAGAAATATTCAGAAGCCTGATTGTAATTAGGCGCTGAAATTGTAGAAGGACGGGCTACTGCATTTGTAAAGACATCATAAAGATCTCCAAAAAATGGATTGGCTTCAAGAACATCTTCGTCTTCATAAAGATCAACAATAGTTGGATTTAATGAGCCATCAACTGCACGCATTTTCTGCGATTCATAGCCGGCAAGGTACATGGCAACATCGGCAGCGATTTCTGGATTATCACTATATTTACTAACACCTAACTGCCAACCACCAAGAGTACCTGCACTTTCGCCATCTTCAGCAGATGGTAATGGACTTACATCAAAATCACCAGCTATAGCACTTTCTTCAGGGTCTTGTCCTAATGAATAAGCATAGGGCCAGTTTCTCATAAAGGCAGCATTGCCTCCCTGGAATACTGCTCGGGCGCCCTCTTCAGCCATACCTGTAACACCAGTAGGTGAGATTGTACCGACCCAACTAGCTGCTTGTTCTAACATTTCAACAGCTCTTTGATTATTAACTGTAATTTCTCCATCCATGGAAATAATTGTGCCAGCATTTGAAGAAGCTAACCATTCAAGTGCATTACAGGTTAAACCTTCATAAGCGTCTCCCTGCCAGACATAACCGACAAAATCTTCATTACCTTCTGCTCTTTCGCCTTCCTGAATAATTCTTGCTGCTTCTTCTAGCTCATTCCACGTTTCTGGAGGAGTAAGATCATATTTTTCTAATAAATCTGTTCTGTAATAAAGAAGTCCTGCATCTGTAAACCATGGTATTGCAACTAATTCACCATCAACAGTATTATTGTCAATGATCTCTTCGAAATGCATATCAACGACATCTTCTGCACCATACTCGTAAAGATCAACAAAATGCTCGGCTAAGTCACCAGGCCAGATAACATCGATCTGATAAACATCTACTTCAGAACTTTCTGCTTCAAAGAACTGTAGATAAAGACCAAGTCTATCCTGGGCTAAGTCTGGAGTGTCAAGTACTTCTACAATTACACCAGGATTCTCTTCCATGTACAATTCAGCAGCTCTTTCTGTCAATTCTAATTCCTGACCAACGGCTCCACCGGCAACTGTGATAGTTACGTCTTCAGCAGCAACAGAGACTGTAAAGAACATTACCAGTGTTAAAGATAGGATAAATACTAAAGCTTTCTTCAATTTTTTCTACCCCCTATTAAGATTTTATGGTGAATTTTAATTACACCCAGAATTATAAAACAGTGAAGCTATGAAAATGAAATAAAGTAAATCATGTTACTAGAATAAATATTCAGTTAATTCAAAGGTAATAAAAAAATGAAATTAATGAAATCCATTTCATTCTCTAATATATATATTCATTATAAATGTCAGAATTCCTTCTTTTTTTAAAAATTTTTTTTAATATACTTTTATAGTCCTATATCCGCTACTAATAAAACTTTGAAAGTTATAATTGAGAGAGGAGCTAATATTACTCCCTGAAAACCCATGATATTTAAACCAGCATATAATCCAAGCAATAAGATTACAGGATGGACTCCAATATTGGTTCCAAGAATATTAGCTTCAAGAAAAGGTCTAAAGCCTATAACTATTATATAGACTATGAAGAATATGAGTGAATATAAAGGATTTACAAACATGTGATAAGCTATTAATGGCCAGAGAATACCGCCAGGTCCTATTAAAGGAATTAGATCTAATATGCCTGCTGTAATGGCAAGTAAGATAGCATAGGGGAATTCCATTAAAGTTAAGGTAACTCCAACCCAGATAGTTGTATTTGTAATAATTAAAAGTTGAACTCTAACATAAGTTGTAAAATCACTAACCAGTTTCATTTTATCTTCATCTGAAAGATTAAATTTACTCGAAATATATTTGAATATCTTATCTTTATCTCTACTAATGTAAAATGATGAAAAGACAGCAAAGATTATAAAAATAAAGATTCCTGGAATATTAAAGGTGAGATTAACCACCCGATTAACTGCCTGTGATAAGATCTGGTCTCCTCGCTGATAAATCACATTAATATTCTGGCGAAGTAAGGATGAAATCTCATCTGGTATAACTTCAAAGAAATCTTCCTGTCTTTGAAGTAGGCTATCAATCGACTCTGTAATCTGTTCTCTATATTGAGGCAAAAACCTTCCTAATTCAATAAGCTCTGAGATTATATTACTGCCAATAACAAAAGCTACCATAGTTAAAATAATCAAAATAATTGTTAAAACAATAATAACAGAAGGTAATCTCGGCATATATTTGGAGAGAAAACTGACAGGCTTTTCCATTATTAAAACCATTAAAAAAGCAAGAAAGAATGGTGTTAATTGAAATATGACTGTATGAAGCATTAAAACTATAATCGAAAACACCATGATTCTCTTAATAATTGTCTGATATGATATATTTAGTGGCTGCATTAATTAAATTCTCTCCTTTAAATCTAGCTAAAATATTAAAACCTGTCAGTTAATTATTTTGCTATTACTATTTATTTGCTGGCTAAAGCAGCAATTGCATTTGCATAGATAACTGTATTCTTGATTAGATCATCTACTCCGATATATTCATCCTTTTGATGAGCAAGTTCAGGTTGACCTGGGAAAAGTGGTCCAAACGCAACAGCCTTTTCAACAGCTCTGGCATAAGTTCCTCCACCAATAGCAATAGGAGTTGCATCATGGTCCCCTGTTTCTTCCTGGTAGATTTTCATCAAGCTTTTTACTAACTCGCTATCTTTTTCTACATGCAGAGGCTCTTTATGCTCCCCTTTTTCAATTTCCCAACCAGTAGATTTAAGTTTATCTTCAATCCCAGTGAAAACTTCACCTGCTGAAGACTGAACAGGATAACGAATATTTACAACTACTTTAGCTTTATCATCGTCTAACTCAATCTGTCCAACATTAAAGATTAATGGTCCAGAGACTTCATCAGAAATTTGACAACCGATATTTTCTCCAAAATAATCAAGGCCAATTAATTCTGCATATTGATTTAAAAATTCAGCTTTCTCATCTTCCGTTATATCAATTTCTGTAAGAAAATTTATTAGATGAGAGACTGCATTTATTCCATCCTGGGGCATACTTCCATGGGCTGAAATACCTTTAGCTACAAGTTCAAGCCCTTCATCAATCTTGGTTAACTGTAATTCGCCATCCCATCTATTATTATATTTTTCTAATTCATTGCAAATATAATCAAATTCACCTACTAGAATAGCTTTAGCTCTATCTGGTACCATATTTGGTGCATTACCACCAGTAACTGATTTTACAGTAATTCTTCCTGGTTCAATATTTTCCTTTTTCTCTAATTTCTTATTTAAATTAAAGATTAAAATACCCTTTTCTGCATGAATAACCGGGAATTGAGCATCAGGACTAAATGCTATCCCAGGCATTTCAGCATGTTCTTTATAATAATCAATGCCTTCCCAGCCGCTCTCCTCATTGGTACCTACAATCAATCTTACCCGTTTATTTAATTCAATGCCTAAATCTTGAATTACTTTCATAGCATATAGAGAAGCTATTACCGGCCCTTTATTATCTAATGTTCCTCTTCCGTACATTTTCCCATCAGCAATCTCACCTGCAAAAGGTGGATAAGACCAGTCATCGCCTGCAGGAACAATATCAAGATGGCATAAAATTCCTAACATCTCTTCTCCTTCACCAATTTCTGCATACCCGGCATAAC
>CAYONR010000125.1:0-4996 GCA_964405365.1 uncultured Halanaerobiaceae bacterium | reverse complement strand
AGTTGAAGCTTCAACAACATTTGCCATACCAAATACCATTACTAAAGCAAGAATTAAACCAATTACTTTTTTCATTTCTTTTAAATCCCCCTATTATTATAGTTTTAAAGATTCTAAAAATTGAAATTGTTCTTGAGCGACTTTACCACCTCCTGATAAGGATATGATTATGCACATATTTATTTGAATTTTAATGATTCTCTCTCTATAATTTCAGTTGGTATTATTTTTTCTTCACCTTTATAAGAATTATCTTCAAGCATTTTAATTAACATGGATATAGCTCTTTCTCCCATGTCAACTATAGGTATTTTAACAGTTGTTAAAGATGGTTTTAAATATGAAACCATTGTATGATCATTAAAACCTACAATACCAATCTGATTTGGAACAGAAAAGCCGAGTGCTTCAGCAGTTTGAACTGCTGCCATACCAAGAAGATCATCAAAAGCAATTAATGCATCAGTTTTATGATTTGATAAAATTTTATAAGCAGATTTTTCGGCAGATTCAAATGTAAAATCTGTAAATTCTATTCTATCTGGATTAAGACCCATGTTATTAGCTTTAAGTGCGTCTATCACACCTTTTAGTCTATCTCCAGTAAAGACATAATCTTTATGACCTGCCAGAACAGAAAATTCTTTATACCCTGATTGAATTAATTTTTCAATAAGATCAAAAGCAGCTTGATAGTTATCATTATCTACTCTGGGTATTGATTGAAATTCCTGACTTCTACCTATTAAGACAAATGGAAAATTATTTTTAAGCAACTGCTTAATAAGATCATCATTAATTCTTGAAGCTAAAAGAACCAGTCCATCGACTCTGCCAACTTTTAATTGTTTTAATGCTTCCTGATACTCGTCTTCATAATTATCTGCAGCTGTCAATAAAAGACTATAATTTTTTTCCTGAGCAACTGCCGCTATCCCCTGAATAACTCCAGAGAAAAAAGGATTAGCCAGTGCTCTATCAGTCGGTCGAGACATTACCAGTCCAATAGACCTAGTCTTTTGTTTTACAAGGCTACGCGCAATTGCATTTGGATAATATCCCATTTCATCCATAATAAACTTTACTTTATCTTTAGTTGATTTACTAATATTAGGGTTATCGCTAATCACCCTGGAAACTGTTGAAGGTGAAACTTCTGCTTCTTTTGCAACATCTTTTATAGTAACCTTCTTCTTCATCCTTATCACCTTAAATTTTATTATATTTTTATAAAAATATAAATATTATTAATTTCATTAATAAATGCAAACGCTTGCACAAATACTAAAAAAATTATATATCCTATTTACTAATTCTACATTGAAATAAATATTCCTGCTTTTTAAAAGAAATTTCTAAAAAGCAGGAGATATTTTTATCTTAAATAACCAGCTGGATCGATTGGCCTTCCATTAACTCTAACTTCAAAGTGAAGATGAGGTCCGGTTGAACGACCTGTATTGCCTGAACGAGCAATAACCTGCCCTCTATTTACTCTCTGGCCAGAATTTACATTGAAAGAATTCAAGTGAGCATAAAGTGTCCTCATACCCTGCTGATGTTCAATAATAACAGTATTCCCATAGCCAGATGACCAGCCGACATATACTACTCTCCCGCCACCAGCAGCTTTAACTGGAGTTCCTATTGGTACTGCATAGTCTTTTCCATCATGATGTCTTCCCCAGCGCGGACCAAAAGGACTACTTATCCTACCTTCAACTGGTCTAACAAACATCTGGTTCAATCTGTCCTGATAGCCAAACTCTGGTTTAGCACCTGGTAATATTATGTTTTTGCCCTGAGAAATTTTTTCTGCATTTCTTATATTGTTAGCCTGCATAACTTTTTCTTTATCTAAATCATATTTTGAAACTAAATCTTTAAAAGAATCTCCTGGACCTATCCTATACATGATTCCTCTGACAGGAAGAATCGTTAGTTCGTCTCCAGGCATAATTTGATTCATATCATTTATATCATTTGCACCAATAAGAGTATCGATATTAATATTATGTTTACTTGCAATAGTCCAGAGACTTTCTCCTGGTCTAACAACATGAGTTTTAATTTCAGATAATAAATTGTAATTACTATAATCTTTATTTATTGCCTGAATAAAACCTACTCCGGTTATTTCTTTTAATTTCTCTTCAAGTTGACTGTTAAATTTTTTGCTAGCTTCAGCAGCTAAATTAACTTTTCTATCTGAACCAGTATTTTCCCAGGATATTTGTTTATCACCTATTACAAAATCTGTCTTATTATGATAAAAATCAACTGGAAAAACATTTGAACTTATGTAATCTATATCTTTTTCATTTTGATCTGAAGAGTTGAAAAAGTTAAAATTTAATGAAGACAAAGGGGAGTCAATATCTTCATTTACTAATTCTGAATCACCCTGAATTTGAGCACCTATTTCATTAATTATAGGACTGGACTGAATTACCAGTAAGAAAACAAAAATTAAACAGACCAGTGTCAGCTGTTTTTTTGACATTTCTAAGTTTCATCCCCAATCTATGTATATTTATTTAATCTATCATATAATATTATATAATATTAATGTAAAAAAGTCCAGCCTTATATGAAATAATAAGCAAAAGGCCAGACAAAATCCTATATTTAATCAACAAATCTATTAACAGTATCTAATAATTCTGGAACTACCTTATCTGTGTTACCATCCTTGATTGCATCACTAACGCATCCCTCAACGTGACGTTGCAATACTTTTAAGCCTACATTCTTTAAAGCTCCTCTACTAGCTGCTATCTGAGTTAAAATATCAATACAATACTTATCTTCTTCTATCATCCTAGCCAATCCTCTCACCTGTCCTTCAATACGGCTTAAGCGATTTAATAAAGCTTTTTTATCTTCACTCTGCAGTGAACTCATAATATCCCTCCATTATATAATACCCATTCCCGGTACATATATAATATATCATTTTTCTTTGATGAATGTCAAGGTTGAACGCTTGTATTTATTATATAATTTGGTATAATTAAAATATAAAATATATGGAGGGATTAATATTAAAAAAGATTATTTTTCTACTGGTTTGACTGAAGATCGTGTACTTCTTGTTGGAGAAAATAGTGAAAACATTGAAGAATTGAAGGAATTAACTTTGACTGCTGGTGGAAATATTGAAGGTTATATTAAATATAGAAAAGATAATGTTAATCCGGCTCACTATATAGGTACTGGAAAGCTAAATCAAATTAAAGATTTTGTTTCAACCAAAAATATAAATCTTATTATTTTTGATTGCGAGTTAACTCCTGCTCAACTAAGAAATCTAGAAGAAGAGTTCGAGACCAGAGTGATTGATAGAACTCAATTAATATTGGATATATTTTCACTCCATGCTAAGACTAAAGAGAGCAAATTACAGGTTGAAAAAGCACAATTAGAGTACATGCTTTCACGATTGACAGGTAAGGGGGAAGAAATGTCTCGCCTTGCCGGTGGAATTGGAACTAGAGGTCCTGGTGAATCTAAACTTGAAACTGATAGAAGAAGAATCAATAAGAGAATTCATAGATTAAAAAATGAATTAGAAGAAATTAAGAAAACGAGAAATGTTCAACGGCAGGACAGAAATGATCCTATAATTGCTTTAGCCGGTTATACAAATGCTGGCAAATCCACCTTATTAAATCAATTAACAGATGCTGATAAATTAGTTGCAGATCAGTTATTTGCAACCCTGGATTCAACTATGAGAAATTTTAAGTTGCCTGGTGGTAAATCAGCTATCATTTCTGATACTGTTGGATTTATTAGAGATCTTCCACATGGTCTAATAGCTTCATTTCGAGCAACACTGGAAGAGATAAATCAGGCAGATATAATTATTCATCTCGTAGATAGCTCTTCTGATGATATTGATAAAAAAATGAATACAGTTGATAACGTTCTTGATGATATTACCGAAGAAGATAAAGAAGAAATTCTTGTCTTTAATAAAATAGATCTTTTAAATCCTGAAAAAGAACAGTTCTTAAGGAGCTGTTATCCAGATGCAATATTTATTTCTGCCAAAACAAACAAAAATATTGATGATTTATTAGAGAAAATACAGGAAATAGTTTATAAAGATTTTAAGACAATAGCCGGGGTAATAGGTTATGAAGACGCTAATTTAATTGAAAAACTCCATAATAATGGAGAAGTAGAAAAAGAAGAATATATACAGGATGGTATATATATTAAAGCTTATGCTCCTAAATCTTTAGCCGAAAAAATTAATACTAAGATAAAAAAGCCCTCTTAAAAAGAGGGCCTTTTCTATATGATATCTATATTTAATTATTAATTTACTGCTTCATGTTCCTGATCAGTTACATGGCATGCCGACATATGTCCGCCACCATAATCTTTAAACTCTGGTTCGACTTCACTACAAATATCAATAGCCTCTGGACAACGAGGGTGGAATCTACAGCCAGAAGGAGGATCAACAGGACTTGGTACATCTCCTTCAAGGATTATTCTTTCTTTTTCATAGGTTGGATCTGCGACTGGAATAGCTGATAATAATGACCGTGTATAAGGATGAAGAGTATTATTAAATAACTCTTTTTTATCAGCCAATTCAACTATTTTCCCTAGATACATAACGGCGACCCTATCACTTATATGCTTAACAACACTCAAATCATGAGCAATAAACAGATATGTCAGGTCAAACTCATCCTGCAAATCCTGCATAAGATTAATAACCTGAGCCTGAATTGATACATCAAGAGCTGATACAGGCTCATCACAAATTATTAAATGAGGGTTTACAGCTAATGCCCTAGCTACTCCTATTCTCTGACGCTGACCACCGGAAAACTCATGGGGATATCTTTTCATATGATCAGGTAATAGACCTACTCTTTCCAGTAAATCTTCAACCTTTTGATTTCTTTCTTTCTTATTTTCAGCAAGATTATGAATATCCATAGGTTCACCGATAATGTCAGCAACAGTCATTCTT
>CAYONR010000124.1:0-4999 GCA_964405365.1 uncultured Halanaerobiaceae bacterium | reverse complement strand
CTTTATAAATTGTATTATGAATAACTTCTCGCTCTTCAGCTTCAGGAATTAATACCTCAATATTAAACTTCTTATTTAAGCGCTCTTTATAAAAGTCCTCAGTCATTGTAAAATTTGTTCCCAGTAAACCTACCGTATCTAAACCCTCACTAATTATAGCCACTCCTGTGGCATCAGCAATATGAATTAATTTTATATCAACTTCATTTTCAATAGCCGGGGCCAGTTTATGCATTGTATTGGTGCAGATCAGCAGTAATTCAGCTCCAGTAGCCTTTAACTTCCTGGCTATATCTATCATCTCTACAGCCATCTTATCCCACTGGACCTTATGCTGCATCTCTTCAAATCTGGCAAAATCTACAGAATACATGATAAGTTCAGCTGAATGAGGCTCTCCTAATTCTTTTTTAGTTAACTGATTTAATAATCTGTAATATTCAAGTGATGATTCCCAGCTCATACCACCTATTAACCCTATTTTCTTCATTAGATCACCTCTAAATAAAATTTTAACCCAGATGGTTAATTAGCCACCTGGGTAATTATTTTAAACTAATATCTGATTAGAAATTGAAATTATAAATACCCCAGCCATCTTCATCTGTTTCAATATATTCTAAGAAATTAAGGCCTCTTTCAGTAATATAGTCTGATCCATCTGGATGTGAGCGTACAACTAACTCGCCTTCATATTCAAATGGTTTAATTCTCCAGTTATTATTAGCTTCAACTACCCCATATTCATCAAGGAAACTAATAATTGTTTCCTGATGGGTTGTTGGTGTATCATAAATAACTGTAGAACCATCTAAATGAGGAAAATCTCCCCCACCAGACGCTCTATGATCATTAGTTACAACAATAAATTTCTGATCTTCAGCTAAAGGTTTTCCCTGGAAGGTTGGATCAACTATTCTCTCTCCTTCAGGTTGAGTTATATCAATTTCATATTCGATTCCATCAATTACATCCCAATAAAAGCCTGCAAAATCCCAGTTAATGATATTCTGTCTTTCAGTAGAATCAGGATCTATCTGATTAAAGTTCCGGGCAGAATATTCTAACCAATCTAAAACCTGAGATCCATCTAATTCGACTATTCTGATCTCATTTGGATACATGTATATATCATTAATATCGCTTATCTGAATTTCGCCATCAATATCAGTATAATCTCTAGGTCCTTCTCTACCAAAGCGGAATGGTGCTGCTGCAGCTAAAACACCATGGTCTGCATACTCAGAATTAGCCTCTTTAAAACCTTGTCCATAGTCTAATTGCGCTTCATTTATTATTTGAGTAATAGCAGCATCTTTCACTCTAGCAAAATAACTGGTATATGGTTGATCACTTTCAACAACAGGAGTTCTAACATATTCTACTGTTGCTTCGTGAACATCGCTAACAATCTCTTCAATAGCAGGGTGAGATTCAACATCTTCATTTACCTCTACTAATTCAACATTAAAATCTGCTACAGACCAATCATCATTATACCTTAAATCTAAATCAATAACACCAAGGTTACTACCCCAGGCTCCAGACATAACAGTTGGCACGCCATTTACTGTGCCTCTTTCAGAATCAACATTTTCCAAATCTTCATAGCCACCAGGAAATTCAGTATGATCATGACCAAGCACCATTGCATCTACTTCATCCATCTCAGCCAGATGATAACCAGCATTTTCAGTAGCATCTCGATATCCTGCATCAATACCAGTATGGGCAGCAACTATTATAATATCTGACTTTTTATCTAGCTCAGGAAGATATTTTTCTGCCTGATCAACAATCTGTTCTATATAAAGCTCGCCTTCCATATGACTTCTGCCCCAATCCTGAGTCTGTGGTGGCATAAAGCTTATAACTCCAACATTTAAAGTTCTATCGCCTAAATCTTTTTCATAGACAGCATATGGCTCAACATATAATTCTCCATCATCATAACTTTTTAGATTAGCTGAAAGCCAATCGAATTCAGCACCATTAAGAGCATAATCAAAAAATTCAATCCCATAATCCTGAAGCTCATGATTTCCAACAGATACTGCTTTATAACCAGCATAATTAAAAGCTTCAACAATAGATTGAGTTTCTCCTTCTCCTAAAGGATCAACTCTATATTCATATTCGCCAACAAGACTACCCTGGATTACATCACCAGCAGATAGTAAAATAGTATTATCTTTTAATTCGCGCTGTTTTTCAATCAGATTATAAACCTTTGAAAAACCAACATCTTCATTTACTTCATCATCCATATAATCATATGGCATTACATATTGATGCATGTCAGTGGTGCCAAGAATCGTCATATTATAATCTTCTTCAGCATCAACTGTTCCTAAAAAAGCCAATGAAGCTACTGTAAAAATAAGTAAAGTTAAAATGGAAATTGAAAATATTCTTTTCTTATTAATCAAAATCCATCCCTCCTTAAATAATTTTGTATCCAATAATTATAATATAATAAAATAAATTGTACTTCAAACTTTCTAAATTTAATTTAAGTTTCTAAGACTATATTAGCTAATAAATTAACACCTCTAGCTAAATCAGCTTCATTAATATCAAATTCTGCTGTATGATGAGACGATGCAATTTCAGAACCTAAAATTATATAGGTAGCCTGACCAGCATTCGCCTGGACACGTTCCATCATATAGGTAAAATCCTCGCTACCACCCATGTTAATTGCTTTTTCATCAACATAATCTATATCTTTTGATTTGCCTGCAATCTCATAAACTCTCTTCATTAGTTCTTCATCACTTTCAGCGCTCTTAGCGCCGCCCATAGCTTTAATCTTTAATTCCTGTTGATAGATATCTGCTGACCCCTGTAAAACTCTAACTGCCTGATCATACATGTATTGATTAAGTTCAGATGTAGAGCCTCTTGTTTCTATTACCAGCTTAGCTCTATCAGGAATAACATTTCTACCAGTTCCTGCTTCTAATTTGCCAACATTTACTCTAGTTGTACCTCCACTATGTCTTGAGATAGCATAAAGATTATTGACTGCATTTGAAGCCGCCAGCATTGAATTCTTGCCTGCTTCAGGACTTCCACCTGCATGGGCTGGTTCTCCTTTAAACATAGCATCAAATTTTGAAGTTGCAAGAAATCCAGTCGCTCCAGGATAAACTTTTCCACTATCAATATTTAATCCAAGATGCAATCCATATAAGTAATCTACATCATCTAAAATGCCTTTTTCAACTATAGATTTCGCACCTCTTACCCCTTCTTCAGCAGGTTGAAAGATTAGTTTTATCTTACCAGAAATTTTATCTCGATTATTAACTAACACCTCTGCAAGCCCCAATCCAATAGCAGTATGGCCATCATGACCACAGGCATGAGCTGCATTCTCATTTTCAGATACAAACCCTTCTAGAACTGGTCTATGTTCCTCTGAATCACTTTCTGTCATTTCAACAGCATCCATATCAAAGCGAAATGCTATAGTTGGTCCTTCACCATTTTCTAGAGTGGCTACAATACCAGTAAAACCGCCCTTAAATTCTTTAAGATATTTCTGATTGGCTCCCTGGTCTTTTGCCCTCTGATAATGTTTTTCTAACGTATCTTCATCAGGAACACCCATTCTTGATTCTTTATCAATTACTTCTTTTCCTAATTTTAAGTTAAAACCTAAATTATCAAGAAACTCGGCAACTTTTGCAGCTGTCCTGAATTCTGTCCAGCCAGATTCAGCAAACTTATGAAAATCTCTGCGATATTGTATTGTTTTCTTTTTTAATTCTTTATTTAAACCATTTAATTTCATTATTTAGCCACCTCACCTTTGATACCATAATATTATATATATGCAAAAAGATAAAGGAGAGAGCTTAGTGCCCTCCCCAAAATTATAAAGTATCTATTTTATTAGATTTTTACTTTTTGAAAGTTGGAATTTTAGCTTTATTTTTAGCTTTAGCTAAAATTTCATTTACCCTGTTTACTGTATCTATATCAAATTGGGTAAGATCTCCTCCATTTTCTAAGGCTTCATAAATCTTATCAAATGTACGATAATCTACACCGAATTCTTCTTCATCAGTGGCTCCTTCTTCACCACCCTGGAGTCCACCAGTTGGAGGTCTATCAATAATATCTTCTGGAACACCAATTCTTCCTGCTAACTCCCAGACTTCAGTCTTGCTTAAATCACCTAAAGGCCTCATATCAGTTCCTCCATCACCATAAAGGGTAAAGTATCCTGAAATGATTTCACTCTTATTATTGGTACCCATAACTACATAATTTTTGCATTCTGCTACATAATACAGCGCCATCATTCTCATTCTAGTCTGGATATTCTGTTCAGCACAATCTGGAGTATTAATACAGGTCTGAGGATAATAATCTCTATCGACTTTCTCAATATCAGCACTATGAAATGTCTCTTCTAGTTGATTATTAACATCTTCTAAATTCATAGTAATCGTGTTCATATCAAATTTATCAGCAATAACCTTTGAATACTTCATGTCTTTACCAACAGTTCCACTGGCAGGCAACATAACGCCTAAACAATTATCTCCAAAAGCCTTCTTAGCAAGAACAGCAGTTGTTGACGAGTCAATACCACCACTTAAACCAACAACGGCCCCATCTGCACCTCTCTCTTTAACTTTTCTCTGCATCCAGGCAATAATTTCATTTTCAATCCCATCTCTTAACATCTGAAATCACTCCTCTAGTTAGTATATCTTTAATTATAGAAGTAAACTCTTTAAAAATCAAACATTTAAGAGCTAATTAATTCTCATACTTCTTCATCCGCTTATATTATAAATCATATTAAGAGAGAGATGTCAATGAAATTTACCAAAATGTAAACGCTGATTAATTTATATAACTTAAAACGGACATATGGTTATATTAAAATTAAATTGATTTAATCTGATTTCATATTTTCTTAATCGCTCAGGACCACAGGATGTTGAGCCTAATCCACGAACTTTTGATAATAAATTAAGAT
>CAYONR010000123.1:0-5023 GCA_964405365.1 uncultured Halanaerobiaceae bacterium | reverse complement strand
AAGAAACTCAGCAACCCTCTTCATCCCATAAAGACCAGCCCTGCCCTCAGCCGCAGAATTATAATTCGTATTAGTATTAACATCATAGGTAAAAATCTCGCCCTCAGCATTTTTAATAAACTCAATCCCGGCAACATGTATCCCATTTTCAACTAAAAACTCCCTATACTTAGCCAGTATCGGATCATGAAAATCCTCAACTATCTCAAACTTATTACCAGCAATCGGGCAGAACTCATCCCCAACCTCACACTGATCAGCCGGGCATAACTCAAAGCCCTCAGAACTATCAACCCGCACAGCATAGAAAAACTCCTGGCCAATAAACTCACATCTCGTAATAAAATTATCCGGCGCATCAATATACTCCTGTACCAGCGTAATCCCATCCACAGACAGCTCAAACTCATCGCTATTAAGATATTCCTCTAACGCTCCCACATTATGAAAAAGCTTAACACCAAGCCCCTTGCCAGCTCTATTATCCTTAGTAATAAAAGCTCCCTCAAACTTCTCAGCAGCCTCAATAATATTAGCCTTACCAACAGCGGCAATCGTCTTAGGAGTCCTTATCCCAGCCGCCTCCAGAGCCGTATATTGGGCCACCTTGCTAACCTCAAGCCTCAAAGCATCCCTGCTATTAATCACAGTCCTATCATGATTTTCCAGCCATTCCAGCACAGCAGCAGTATATTCAGGAGCATAACGATGGCCCCTGGTATGAGATGACGCACTCATCCTATTATAAAAAACACCCTCAGGCGGCACAGCAGAGAGATCCAGCTGCCCCTGGTCAAGATGCCAGTCCTCATATTCCACACCTCTAGCCTCCAGCTCATCAATCAAAGGCGCAGTCCACTCATCATTCTCATGAATCACATATATTTTAGCCATTAATAACATCCTCCCACTAAATTCATCAACCCTATTGAACCCTGGCCTTAATCCTATAACCTATCTATTAACCCACTTTTCTAATAAATCAGCGGCAGATTCAATATCTTGATAATAATAAAAATCTCCTTCAAAGTTCTCCATCTCAGCTTTATAATCACCAAATTCCTCAACAATCTCCTCGTAATTATCATAATTTCGAACTACACCTTCAGTATAATTTTCAAGGGAATTATTGACCTCATCTTTAAGATCATCAAAACCAAACCTGGCAGTATTAATAACCAGTTGATCCCAGAGAAAAGACTTCTCTTTCTCCAGACCACCATCAAATAAGTATTTAAAATAAGGAGGCAATTTATCAATAGAAAGCTTATTATTAGCAACTAAAGCGATTAATGAATTAAAAACTGCGACCCTGGAAAACTCATAAAGCTCAGGATTTTCAATAGTTTCTTTAAGCTTGGGTAAGTCGCCATCATAAACAGAAGATAAGATAGCAGCACCATCGTCAGTTAAGATATCGCCGAGCAAATAATAAATAACTCTCTCTTCAGAAACACTAAAGATATCTAAAATTAATGGAAAAGCCAGCTTTTCTTTAAATTCAGCCAACAACAGCATGGCATAGCTTGTGATCTCAGAAAATTTCTCAAAGTTGAAGCTATCTGGATGCTCTTCATAAACTTTAATTTTATTAGCTGTATCTTCAAGAATTCCAAGTAATATTGGAGTTAATTCCTCTTTATAATCAGAAGCATTTCTTAAACCTTCCATAAACTGTTTATCATTATCAGAATTAATCTTAAAAAGAATTTCAGCAGCTGGATCAGAGATCTGATCATTAAATTTATCAATAAAATCATTTATCTCATAGTTATCATATGATTGCTTAATATTTTCTCTGAGTATTTTATTAAAATATCTTAAAAGAAAGATACCAATTTTAGTTATTTTATCGATATTAAAGGTTTCATCATTGAAAATTTCTTGTGGTTTAGTTAATTCATCATAGTTATTTTCATTATCTTCATATTCAGCTTTTATATTTGCAAATAGCCTATAATAATCCTCTTCATTATAAAGTAGTTCTTCTGATATCTCATCAATATAATTAACTATCTCCCTGGCAGACTTATCACGCCAGCAGATGCAGTCAAGAATAATTCGGCTATCAAATAAATCCTGTTGCTTTTGGTTAATTAATTCTTCTAAGAACAGAAATTCTTTTTGCTTAAATTCTTTAAAACTAAATTTATCAAAGTTATTTTTTAAAAACTTATAATACTTAAAAGCCAGGCCATTATAATCATAATTATTATCTACAGACAAATTTTCTTTAATCTCGAAAATATCATCTCCTTGAGACTTGGCATAAATAATAAAATACTTAATATTTTCACTCATAGACCAATAATAAAAACTATATATATCTTTATCAGAGAGACCTGGGAAAAGCTCAATATTATCAAGTAAAACTTCAATTAAACTAGTAAAATCAATGTTTTCGTTCCAGTCAATAATGTATTCTACCTTATATTCAGCCAATAATTGAAGTAACCATTCACTATCAAATTCAGTCATTAATTTTACTGCTTTTTCCTGTTGATCAGACTGGATATAATTATAAATCAGTATGGAATAAACTTTAAAGATAGGATTATCTTTTAGAGAAACTTGACCTATATCTGGTAAGTCTTCAACTAAGTAATCACTGGATTTCTCAGCAAGTAATTCAATAGCAGCAGTTTCTTCTCCATTATTATATAATGAAAAAGCATAATAGTAATAAAATTCCAGAGATAGCTCATTCTCTTCACCTGTTTCTTCAGCCTGTTCAACTATGGCTTCAGCCATTTCAACCGCTTTATCGTATTTATCCCATAAAAGATACCATTTAACTGGCACCTCAGCCATATCATTAAATTTATTATAAAATTCCAGTGGGGAGATCAAAGATTTAATTATAAACTTAAGGAGATCATCCTCATCAGATTTACTATCTATTTTATTAAAATCAAGGTTTCCATCAAAGAAACTTAATAAAAGTGACATATTATCATTATTATCTTTTTCAGCTGCAATCTTTCTGAAATTGTCATAATAAAATTTAAGGGCCTGATCAACATTTCCAGTTTCAAATAGATATTCGAATAAAACACCATAGCTATACTTTTCTTCAAAACCTGGATTATCAATTAAAGATTCTAAAATCTCTGAAGCCTCAAAAACATTACCAGTTTCAAACAATGAAACTCCATAGAAGAGTTTGATATCAGAACTACTGGCCAATATATCGCTCTTTAACTCATAAATCTCAACAAAATCTTCAAAAAGACCTTCCATAAAAATATCAGTCAAAATATCCAAGAAGAATTCATCTTCATATTCATCTTTTCTAATCTTAGCCAGCCTGGCAACAAACTGAATAATCTCTTCACCATAATCATAATACTCAAGCAAGGCAACATATAACTCAAGAACTTCTGGATCGACAGGATATTCATCCAGTAATTGTTCGGCAAAGCTTAAAATCTCATCTTCATTATGTACCAGGCCTTCAAACTTCATTAATTCAAGCAATTCCCTTAAATATTCTTCCTTTTCTTTTCCTGGCCGGTTTCTCAAACAGCATTTCTTATATTTACTGCCGCTGCCACAGGGACAGCTCTGATTCCTCTCAATCTTATAAGATCTTCTCTCTCTATTATCATTTAGAAAATAATTAACAAGAGCTCTAGGATTAGGTACTCTAGCATCCAGAGTTGAATCGTCATTAATAAAATTATTCATTATAACACCTCTTTTTAATTTTTAAGTTTTTTATTACTATCTGAACACCTATAAGAAAAACTTCAAATTATCTTTAATATCAGCCGCATCATACTCCTTAAAACCCTGGCCCTTAGACCATTCAAGCATAAACTGATAATCCTCATCATCAGGATCCGACATGACCTTCATAAACCTCTCAAAACCACCAGGACCACCTACATCCTCCGGAGGAGCAGCACCTGCACCATCAATAAACTCTGGCTTTATCTTATTATAATCATCAATAATCTCCTCCACCTCAATATAATGGCACCAGTAATCGCCAAAATCATAAATATATTTAAGTCTGGCCGGAAGATAGTCTTTTAATAAAGTAGCCTTTTCAAAGATCATCTCAAAATCTTCACTAGCATAATCCAGTTGATTTTTATTATAAAGATACTGTTCTTTGTCACTAACAACATTGTAAATAGCTTTATAGCCACCTTTATGATACTCAGAATGATTCCAGTTTTTACTGTCATCTTTTTCTTCATTATAAATAAAAAACTCATGGAGATGATAATCCTGCCAACTATATAACTTTTGAATAACCTGATGGAGATTATAGAAAAAATAATTCAGCGGCACAATAACCCTCCTCCAGGCTTGATAATTTTCTAATTCCAGCTCAACTTTAAGCAGAGCCCCTCTTACCTGTCTCGAATTCTCGCAGTAATAATCTTCCAATAACTTAATTAGCCTTTCGGAGGGCTCAAAATAATCATTAGAGTCATTTTCAGAAACAATTCTATGGCTAAGCTTTCTACCTACATATGGCTGAATAATCTCATCCTCAATATAATCAGAACCAAAGAATTCAGCCTCCCTGCAACTCTGGTTCATCCTGGCAACCAAACTTCTATTTTTAGTTTTAGAATAACTAATTTCATCGTATTCAGATAAATATCTTTCAATTATATCATCACTAACACCATCTGCCACAAACGTCTGCCTGATCCCAGTTTTAATTAATTCTCCAATATTCTTAAAATCTTTCTTCTTTAAACCATATAACACAATAGCATAGCGACAGGCATCATTAGTCAAAACGACTGCTTTTTTACGGCCAAACTTGATTATATTTGCATGCCAGCAAAACAGTGGCTCTCTATCAATCTCTATTTGCTTAAATTCTTTAATACCAAGCTCATTCTGAAGCTTTCTAGTTACTTGAATTAACAAAATACCCACTCCTTTATAAGGCTCAGACAGCCAGTTTGGCAGCCAACCTTCTCAGACCTCATCAAATCAATATCTTTAAGTTATAAAAGATAATAAAATAAGTAATCACTACCTATATCACAAAAACATG
>CAYONR010000122.1:0-5043 GCA_964405365.1 uncultured Halanaerobiaceae bacterium | reverse complement strand
TCTCCTTTCTTTTATGCAAATCCTAAAGCTTATTTATATGGAGAAAACCTTTTTAATTTTGCCAAGCAAGCTGATAAAATAGCAGGGAAATACAATATTCAGATAATTCTTTCGCCACAGTCAACTGATATTCGTCTGATTGCATGCAATACAGATAATTTATTAATCTTTGCTCAACATATTGATCCAATAAATAAAGGTAGGGGACATGGTTTAATTCTTCCAGAAGCAATAAAAGAGGCAGGAGCAGTAGGGACTGTTTTAAATCATGGTGAATATCAGCTCAAATTTTCTCATATCTCAAAATCAATTAAAAGAGCTAAAAACTTAAATTTATTGACATTAGTTGCTGGAGAATCATTAGCAGAACTAGCTGCTTTAGCCAGGTTAAATCCAGATATCATCCTGGCCGAACTATCAGAATTAATCGGGTCTGGAGAGAGAAGCAGTCAAGAATATGTAAAGGATTCAATTGAAACTGTAAAAGAAATTAATCCAGAAATAAAAGTTATGCATGGTGCAGGAATAAGTTCAGGTGAAGATGTTAAAGATATTATAGATTTAGGCTCTGATGCAGCAGGAGCTGCCAGTGGAATTTATGAAGCCAATACTCCGATAAAAGTTTTAGAAGAATTTATTTCAGCAATAAAATAGATCTTGCTTAATTATTCATTTAATTATTTATTATGTTAATGAAATTATTGACAGTATATAATCTTTATGATAATATATTTTATATTAACAGTTAAAGCATACTATAAAGCTTGGTTTAATTTAAATTTTTTAATAAAATATTCATTATAATAGAAATAGTTAATCTCGGGGGTGAAGTCAGCTCTTGAAATCATATATTTTAAAAAGACTGCTATCATTAATCCCTGTTATCATTATAGTAGCAGTAATTACATTTTTCATTACAAATTTAATGCCTGGAGATCCTGTAAGAGTTATTTTAGGTAATATGGCGACAGAAGAACAGGTAATCCAATTAGAAAAGACTTTAGGTTTAGACCAACCTTTAATATATAGGTTTTTTGATTGGGCTGGGAGCATTATTAGGGGAGATTTTGGAGATTCCCTATATTTAAATTCTTCAGTTAGATCAGCTATAATTAGTAGAATAGAACCAACATTTTTGATTGCCATGATGGCCCAGATAATGGGAGGTATATTAGGTCTGTTTTTTGGTATTTTAGCAGCAGTAAATCATAGGAAAAAATTAGATCAGCTTTCTATTACTATTTCCCTTCTAGGAATTTCTGTTCCAAGTTTTTGGCTTTCAATAATTTTAATATTAATTTTTTCTGTTTGGTTAAGATGGTTTCCAGTAAGCGGCTATGAGCCTCTGGCAGAAGCAGGGTTTTCAACATTTAGATATTTAATCTTACCATCGTCAGCATTAGCTTTTATGCAGGCTGGAATTATAGCAAGAATCACTAGAAGCTCGCTTCTTGATACATTTAAAGAAGATTATATAAGAACTGCTAGAAGTAAGGGACTATTTCAAAGAACGATTATAATAAAACATTCATTGAAAAATGCTATGGTTCCAATCATAACAGTAATAGGTCATAACTTTGCTATTCTTTTAGGTGGTACCTGGATAATCGAGACAATATTTTTTATACCAGGAACAGGCTATCTTGCTATTAATGCTATCATGAGAAGAGATATTCCTGTTATACAGGGGTGTATTATATTTGTAGCTTTAATTTATATAACTGTTAATTTGTTAGTAGATATAAGTTATGCCTTTTTCAACCCCAGAATTAAATATAGTTAAAAGGGGTGATATTTTTGTTTTTTACAAATCTCAGTAAGATAATCAAAAAGACTAATTTTCAAATAGCAATTATAATAATAACAATAATTACATTTTCAATAATTTTTGCTCCAGTTATAACTGATTTTACTCCTCTGGAGAATAATAGTAGAAATAGATTGCAGAGCCCTTCATTAACCCATTATATGGGTACTGATGAATTTGGCAGAGATATTTTTTCTCGAGTATTATATGGGGCAAGAAATTCAATTCAGGTAGGAATTTCAGTAGTTATACTAACTATAATTTTTGGAGGTATAGTCGGAGTATTAGCCGGTTATTATTCAAAGTTGGATAATGTAATTATGAGAATTCTCGATGGACTTATGGCTTTTCCTGGAATTATAATTGCAATCTCACTTGCAGCAATCTGGGGCGGAGGTAAATATAATATTATTATTGCCTTGTCTTTTTCTTACTTCCCCAAGATGGCTAGAATAGTTAGATCATCAATACTCAGTATAAAGGATTTAGAATATATAGAAGCTGCAAAATCTATTGGAGCCAGCAATTCACGGATTATATTCAGGCATATATTAAAAAACTCGATCTCACCAATTATGGTCCAGGCTTCATTTAATTTTGCCAGAGCTATTCTGGATGAAGCCGCTCTAAGTTTTTTAGGAGTGGGAATAATGCCGCCAAACCCAAGTTTAGGGGGAATGATTTCTGATGCAAGATCTTTTCTAACAGTGGCCCCCTGGATAATAACATTTCCAGGAATCTTCATTGTTATTATTGTTTTGAGTTTTAATTTGATTGGGGATGGTTTGAGAGACTTATTAGATCCCCATTTACAAAAAAATTATTAATTATGGAAGGGTGAAAATCATGGGAAAATTATTAAAAAGCGGCATATTTATATTGCTGGTATTGATGGTAAGCGTATTAGTAATGTCCAATAGTCCAGGGGTAGTAGAAGCTTATGAGCATGAAGAGAGATATGGAGGAACTATTAATATTGCCCAGAAAATGGCTGTATCCCACTTAGATAGTGATAATTCTACTGACTGGCTTATAACTTCAATGATGAACCATGTATATGAAGGTTTATTCGAGTTTGATGAAAATCTTGAAGCCCAGCCACATCTAGCTAAAGATTATGAAATTACTGATGAGGGTCGGAAATATATTGTAGAGTTAAGAGAAGGAGTACTATTTCATAATGGTGATGAAATGACAAGTGATGATGTCATAGCTTCATTCAATAGATGGCTAGAAGTTAATGGAGCTGGAAGCACTGTTGCTCCATATTTCAAAGAAATAGAAAGAGTTGACGATTATAAATTGAATTTTGTCTTCGAAGAGCCCTATGCTCCATTTATCAATATCCTTGCTTCCCCGGTATCCAATCAGAAATTTGTGGTTAGACATCAAGATATTATTGAAGAATTCGGTTCTAATGTTATTACAGATCATATTGGTACAGGCCCTTATAAATATGTAGATTGGATACCAGATAGAAATTTAAGACTTGAAAGATTTGAAGACTATCAAGCAAGCCCTTTAGAATCTTCATATTATGCAGGCGAGAGAATTCCTTATATAGAAAATGTAGTTTATGAGTTTATAACTGAGCCGACAGTTAGGGTTTCAGGTGTTCAGACAGGCCAATTTAATTTTGCAGAGGAAGTTCCTACAGACCAATTTGAGATGTTTGATGCCAATCCGGATATTGAACCAGTAGTTATCTATCCAGATCAGATGGCCATGTTTATTATGAATAATGCTCAACCGCCATTTAATAATAAATATGCCCGTCAGGCAATGGTTTATGCTCTAGATCTCGAAGAGTTAGGTTATTCAATGATCGGTAATCCTGAATTCTGGCGATTAGAAGCTTCTCTCCATGAAGAAGGTAATCCATGGCATAGCAGCAGAGCTGGCCAGGGAATTTATAATAATTATGATCCAGAGAAAGCCGAAGAATTATTAGAAAAAGCCGGTTACGATGGAACTCCTCTAGTAATCTTAAGTGGACAGGATGATAGAGTAGAACGGCAGGGAGCAATCGCTATCAAAGATCAATTAGAAAAGATCGGGGTAGAAGTTGAATTACAGCTCTTTGACAGGCCAACAGTTGTCGAAAGGCGCGCAAAAGAAGAGGGCTGGAATATCCATTTATCAACATTTTCAAAGATAGTACCTGATCCTCAAATCCATCAGGGCTGGACAGGAACTAACAAATGGATCTTAAACTGGGATGATGAAGATTCAGTAAAGATGGATGAGATCTTTGCCAGAATGATGGTTGAAACAGATTATGAAGCAAGATATGAAATAGTAGATGAATTCTATGATTTCATGTGGGAAACAGTTCCCTATTTTAATATGTTAGATTTCAGTAGACTTAATATAGTCAATAGTTCAGTCCAAAATTTCCAGGAGGCCTGGCAGCCATTTTTCTGGAATATCTGGTTTGAATAAAAATATTAAATAAAGCTAAAAGGCCATTCCTAAAGAGAATGGCCTTTTTCTTGTCTATAAAAATGAAAAAAGCCATCGGTTTAACCAATGACTCCTCCCAATCTATTCCGAAAAATCGGAAGATAGATACAATATACTATAACTACAAGCCAATGTCAAGAAAAATTAAAATATTTATAATATAGAAGTTATACTACATAGTTATTTGCAACTAATTTTTGCAGGTATTTTTCAAAAAGCCTCGAATTAGTTAATAGTAGAATTTATAAATTAGCAAATAGGGAGGCTTTAAACTATGGAAAACCTCAAAACAAAGATTATCGATCTACTTAAAAGCACCAACCGTGAAGGAATAGATGATTTAATAAAATATATGGAAGACCATAAATATTTCAGAAAACCGGCCAGTATCAACCATCATTCCAATTTTGAAGGCGGCCTGGCTCATCACTCTTTTAAAGTATACCAGAATTACAAAAAACTTAATGAAGCTAACGAGACAAATATTCCTGAAGATAGCATAATCATTACAGCCTTTCTCCACGATCTCTGCAAATTAGATGATTATATCGAAGGCCCTGGCCAGCAGCCTTCAGGCAAACAGCTCGATTACCTAAAATCTCTGCTCTCCAGACATAATAAAACACTTTCGAGTGACCTGGAACAACTAGGCAGAACCCAGGTTAGCGATCTGATCGGCTGGCTTAAAAATAATCCAAATCAACCAGAACCGGAATTTAAAAAGACCTGGGATTACAATCCAAATAAAGATATACCTTTAAATCATGCAGAGA
>CAYONR010000121.1:0-5066 GCA_964405365.1 uncultured Halanaerobiaceae bacterium | reverse complement strand
CTTCAAGTCTTTTTAAAGCTTCTTCGATATTATATCTCTGAGTTGCTAAATTCATTCTAAAAAATCCTGTGCCGCCTTTACCAAACCAGTGACCAGGCTCAAGTCCTACTTTAGCTTCATGGAATAATAAATCTTCTAGATCTTGATCAGATAAACCAGTACTTCTGAAATCAAGCCAGACTAAATATGTACCTTCAGATTCTATCATATCTATTCCAGGTATATCAACAATTTTATCTCTGACAAGCTTATAATTTTCTTTTATATATTTATTCTGACTATCAAGCCAATCTTCACTATCTTTATAGGCAGCCTTTAAAGCCTCAAGACCCAATGGGTTTAGAGCCGGCTGAATCCCAGCAGCACTCTTTTTGAATTTCTGATAATAATTAGAATCAGGAATTATTACATAGGCAGTTGCCAGACCTGCTATATTAAAGGACTTACTCGGTGCGGAAATAGTTATTATCTGATCTCTCATCTCCGGCCTAATCGCTGCCAGAGGTTGATGCTGGCCATTATAAACGAAATCAGCATGGATCTCATCTGAAATTATCAATAAATTATATTTGTCTGCAATATCTAACAATTTATTAAGTTCATCTAATTGCCAGACTCTACCTACAGGATTATGGGGATAACAGAAGATTAAAGTAGAGACTCCTGAATTATTTTTGATCTTTTTTTCTAAATCCAGCCAGTCTATCTTATACTTCTTCTTTCCATTCTCTTCTCTTAAAACAAGTTGATTTTCCACTAAAATATTACCGTTATTTTCAACTGCTGAAAAAAATGGATAATAGACTGGTGGCTGGATAATCACAGAATCACCCGGCCTGGTTAAAGCTCTTAGAGCAATATTTATTCCTGGAACTACCCCAGAAATTAATGTAATCCAATCAGCTTCTATCTCCCAATCATACCGCTTTTTATACCAGTCAACTATTACATTTTTATATTCTTCTGCTGGAAAAGTATATCCAAAAACTCCATGTTCAACTCTAGCTTTTATGGATTCAATAATCTCTGGAGCAGTCTGCCAGTCAGAATCTGCAACCCAGAGAGGAATTATATCTTCTCTATTAAAAACTTCATCAACTCTATCCCATTTGACCGATGAAGTTCCTTTTCTATCAATCCTCTTATCAAAATTATACATAAGTTTATCTCCTCCTGATACCCATTATAACCTATATAGTCATATCTTAAAAGTCTAATATAAAAAACCACCGACTTTTAAGTCGGTGGAGTACCACTGCTTTCTCTAATTTTTAATTCATGGGGCAGAAATTCTTTTAATTTACCAGGGTCTTCCCCATCGATTATCTTCTTGAGAAATTCCATTGCTTTATAGCCCATATCGTAACCAGATTGCCTGACTGTTGTTAAAGTCGGTTTAACATAACTCGATAATTCTATATCATCAAAACCTATAATAGATAGATCTTCAGGAACTTTATATCCAAGCTCTTCAGCCCCTCTAATAGCCCCTATGGCCATTTTATCATCAAAACAGAAGATAGCTGTTGTTTCTGGATTATCTGATAATATTTTTTTAACAGCTACAGAACCGCTTTCAAAGGAAAAGTCTCCTTCATAAATAGGCACTGAATTATAATCTATATCATGTTTTTGAAAGGAAGCTTTAACTCCTTTAATTCTCTCGCCACTTGTCACTAAATCTGAATAAGTCCCTCTGACTATTCCGAATTTACGGTGTCCTAAATTAAATAAATAATCAATAACATCTTCAGCTGCTTTTGTATTATTTACACTAATACAGGGTATTTCATTATCATTAACATAACCAGAAGCAAAGACTGCGGGAATGCCTTTACTTTTTATCTCTTCTAATAAATTGTTATATATACTTGCAGTTATAATTATTAAACCATCGACTCTTCTCTGATTTAAAATATTTAAATATCTTAATTCCTGCTCTAACTCACCTTCTGAATCACCAAAAATCAAGTTGA
The DNA here is from genome assembly GCA_964405365.1 of uncultured Halanaerobiaceae bacterium. Classification (GTDB taxonomy): domain Bacteria; phylum Bacillota; class Halanaerobiia; order Halanaerobiales; family Halarsenatibacteraceae; genus Halonatronomonas. Next base: position 3,090 of record CAYONR010000121.1, on the reverse strand, counting down.
AATCATTGGTTTTTGCAGAGGTTTCAACACCTTTTAATAGTTTCATTAAAAAAGGGTTATCCATTCCTGCACCGATCACACCTATTAAACTGCTACAGTTGGTTCTTAGGACTCTGGCAGATTCATTGATCTGATAATCCAACTTATTTATTGCCTCATTAACTTTTTCAGCAGTTTCTTCTTTTACCAGAGAACTATTATTGATAACCCGGGAAACAGTAGCAGGTGAGACCCCTGCAAGATTAGCAACATCCTTGATGGTAACAGCCAACTCAAATCGCCTCCTCTAATCTATCGACGAATTTTTCTAGTAATACCAGGAGCTATATTCACTGATTCTTCGCCAACCTTTATATTGATTTTCTCATTATTATCTTCTGAGGCTGTTATTATAATTGTATCAGTTTTAACTCTAATAGTTAAGACTTGATTCGACAATTTTAGATTAAATTGATAATAATCCCAGGCTGCTGGTATTTCCGGCTTAAAAACAGCTTTGATTTCTGGATAAATACCTCCAGTATCTTCTTCAATAAAACGAAGCCCTGCAAAACCAAAAGTTAATACCTGCCAGGTAGCTCCACAGGCTGCTGTATGGATTCCCCCAATAAAAGTACCGCCACTGACTGCTTTATTAGTATTCTCAAGATCAATTGAAGCCGAATGAATTAATCTCTCTCTGGCTTTTTCTGTTCTACCCTGCCTGGCCTCTTCAATTGCATAGGCAGAGGGGCTTAATGATGAACCATGTTCAGTTCTTAAAAGATAATAGTCAAAATTCTTCTCTCTTATTTCTTTATTAAATAATTCAGGCTGAAGCCAGAATAACTGGATCAGATCAGCCTGTTTAATTACCTGGGTATGGTGAGCCACACCATTAGGCCAGCCCCAGTATTCACCAGGGTCCTGAAGCCGCTCTTCTAATACTTCAGGAGTTGTGTCCTCTAAATCAAAATAACCATCATGCTGTTCAATTAATCCGGTTTCTGGATCAGGTTCAGGTTTTTTGATCAGTCTTGCCATCTCTTTCCAGTTAGCTACTTCCTCATCTTTCAATTCAATTTTCTCTTTAAGAACTTTTAATCTATCAGGATAGTCCTTCTCCATAATTTTATATATTTTTAAAGCTTTATCTAAAGCATATTTGCTTTGATAAAGTGTAAAGACATTATTATCAACATTTTCATGATATTCATCTGGTCCAAGTAATCGGATCAACTCAAATTCTTTTTTATTCTTATTAAAATGGCCCCTAGAATAAAGAAATCTTGCCACCTCAAATATTATCTCGCTACCATAATCGATAATAAATTCAAGATCATTGGTAGCCTGATAATAATGCCAGACAGTATAAGCAATATCTGGTGAAACGTGAATCTGCCAGTCGTTAAAATGATTTCTTATCTTTCTACCTGTAAGTATATCTTCAAAAAAGAAATCGGGACAGAGCTCTTCACCGGTTTTGCCACTTATCCAGGCATAAAAGGCACCATTAAAACCTAAATCTTTGGCTTTTTTTCTAGCTCCAGGTAATGTATGATAGCGATATTTGAGAATATTTTTAGCTATTTCTGGTTCAGTATAAAGATATACTGGCAGATTAAAGATTTCCTGATCCCAGAATGCTGCTCCCTGATAGGCCTGGCAGGAAAGTCCTCTGGCACCAATTGGGAGCCTTTCTGAATAGGCAGGTGTTGCTATTCTATTGTGATAGAGGTTAAAATTAATTAATGCCAGATCTTTAAAAGAGCCCCCAATCTTTACACCCCATTTATTCCAGATCTGATTCCAGGCTTTTAGCTGGTTTTCGAATAAAAGTTTAAAACCAGTTTTTTCTGACTCATTTATTATTTTTTGAGAATCTTTTAATGGATTATTTCTCTGATTTGAATGAGTGACAGCCATATATTGCTCAAATTCGACTGGCTGATTAGCTTCTAAACTAATTTCAAATTCTAATAAATATTTATTATTTTTATTGACAATTTCAGATTCATTAATAGAACTATTATCCATAATTTTTATTAAAGATGATACTGCAATTTCGATATTACTCTCAACTGTATTGGCAATAACCGAAAGCAGATTGTCTTTATTAAGTTCTTTAAAGTTTTCAAGATGCTTGCCATTTAAATCCCAGCATTTCTTATCGATACCGGCCTGAATCTTAATTCTTACATCAGTATCTGTAATAATTTTATAGTTTGCCAGGATTAGTTCTAATTGCTCCAGGCTGGCAAATCTATTTGTTTCAAGGATAAAATTTGTATCGTTTAAATTAAATTTTCTTATAGAATTATAAAGGCCAGATCTTAAATCAAGGGATCGTCTAAGAGATTCATTTTCAGAGGCTACATCAGGAAATTTTGCAAGAGGCTGGCCATCGACAATGATGTTAAAATAAAGACCATTTGGAGCATTGACCAGCTCTCTCCATTTTCCATCTGCCTTATCATAGGTATCTGAAACTATACAGCCACTAAATTCTGTGGCTTCCCAGTTTGATTCAATTCCTCTATAGCCTAAATATCCATTTCCAATCAATAAATTACTCCCACTTGGGATTATTAGATCTTCAGTAAAATCAACCTCTATTATCTCCTGGCCTGTTTTAGTGCTATATCTATTAGTCAATTCATACATTAATTTCACCTGCTTTTAAAAATTATTAGCCTTTAACTGCTCCAGCAGTTAAACCTGCAACGATTTTCTTCTGGAAGATAATAACTAAAATAACAATTGGAATAGTAACTACAACAGCTGCCGCCATTATCTCACCAAATGGTTCCTGACGGGCTACTTCACCAGAAAATAATGAAATAGCTACTGGAACTGTTCTGGCAGCTGGTTCTATAGAAGTAAAGGTCAGCGCAAAGATATATTCATTCCATGATTGAATAAATGCTAGCAGTCCTGTAGTTACAAGTGCTGGAGCTGTCAGAGGTAATAAAATCATATAGAATGTCTGAAATGGAGAAGCTCCATCGACCTGCGCTGACTGCATAATCTCAATTGGCAGATCCTTAAAGAATGATGTTAATACCCAGGTTGTAAAGGGCAGAGTAAATATCATATATGATAGGATCATAC
>CAYONR010000120.1:0-5073 GCA_964405365.1 uncultured Halanaerobiaceae bacterium | reverse complement strand
ATGCCAGGTTTTTTTAATTTTTTGAAGGTGCAACACTTAACTATCTAGAATAATATAAATAAGAATTAATTTAGTTTAAATTATATTAAATAAGGGATGATATTATTGATTAATAAAGAGAAAATAATTTTAGATGTTGATACTGGTCATGACGATGCAATTGCAATCTTAGTTGCTGCCAGGTCAGACAGAATTGATTTGAGAGGAATTACAGTGGTGGCAGGTAATCAAACTTTGCCTAAAACATTAAAAAACACTTTAAATATCTGTGATTTCGCAAATATAGAGGTGCCTGTCTATGCCGGAATCGATAGACCTCTAGTTAGAGATCAGGTGACAGCCCCGGATATTCATGGAGAGAGTGGCCTGGAAGGCCCAATTTTTTCCGAGATTACTAAAGCAGCAGAAACTAAACATGCAGTTAATTTTATAATAGAAGAGGCTTTAAATTGTGATGGTGAATTAATACTTGTACCGACAGGACCATTAACTAATATTGCCACAGCATTCAAGTTAAAGCCAGAGATTAAAGATAAGATAAAGAAGATTGTCCTAATGGGAGGGGCCTATGGACTGGGTAATATAACTGCTTCAGCAGAATTTAATATTTATGTTGATCCTGAAGCCGCTAAAGTTGTTTTTGATAGCCAGGTTCCGATAGTTATGACCGGTCTTGATTTAACTCATCAGGCCAGAGCCACACAGGAGGTTATTGATCGGATAAGAGAATTGGATAATGAAGTTGCTTATTTATCTGTAGAATTACTGGAGTTCTTCCGTGAAGCCTACAAAGAGGCATATGGTTTTGATAGTCCGCCACTCCATGATCCCTGTGCAGTAGCTAAAGTTATAGATTTAGATGTCTTCTCGACCAGGGAGATGCAGGTCGATATAGAGATTAATAGTGAGTTGACTCGAGGTAGAACAGTTTGTGATTTCCATAATCGGAGCAAAAAGAAGCCTAATTCAGAAGTCGCTATCGATTTAGATCAAGAAAGATTCTGGGATATAGTAATCGAAAGTCTTAGCAAATATTAACCAGGAATCCCCTAAAAATGAAATGGAGCTGTCAGTGATGTCTTTAGATATAATACATGTCGATATGGATGCTTTTTATGCAGCAGTCGAGAAAAAAGATAATCCTGAGCTAGAAGGCAAACCTGTCATTATAGGCGGCGATCCAGAGGGCCGGGGCGTAGTTTCTACTGCCTGTTACATAGCCAGAAAATATGGTGTCCATTCAGCAATGCCTGCTGCCGAAGCAAAGAGGCGCTGTCCCCAGGCTATATTTCTGACTCCTAGAATGGCCAGATACCAGGAAATATCCGAAAAGATATTTGATATTTTAGATAGCTTCACCCCTGTCATAGAAAAATTATCAGTTGATGAGGCCTTTCTAGATATTAAAGGTACTGAGCGGCTTTTCGGCAGTCCCAGGGAGGTCGGCAGAAAGATTCAGCAGAAGATAGATCAGGAACTTAGTCTGCAGGCATCTGTCGGGATTGCTCCTAATAAATTTCTGGCCAAACTTGCCTCTGATCTTGAGAAACCTGCAGGATTCACAGTTATTGAAGAGGATAAGATTGAAGAAGTTTTAGATCCGCTGCCAATCGAAAAAATCTGGGGAGTTGGTGAAAAGACCAAAGAGAAATTTCATTCTATCAATATTAAGACGATAGGAGAGCTTAAAGAAATTTCTGAGGAAGATCTGGTCGCAATTTTTGGCAATTTTGGGAGTAAACTTTATAATCTTGCCCGGGGTCATGATCCCAGAGTAGTTGAAAAATCCAGGGTCACTAAATCTGTAAGCCAGGAACAGACTTTTTCTGAGAATGTAGAGGAAGCAGAATATCTTCTCTCTGTGCTGATGGAATTTAGCGGCAAGGTAGCCAGGAGAATTAGGAAAAAGAGTTTGAAAGCAGAGACGGTATTTGTAAAGGTAAGTTATGATATCTTTAAGAGCTGTACAAGGCAGATAACTTATAAGAGGGCCTTCAATGATACTGAGACCATTTATTTTGCCGGTAAACAATTAATCAAGGATAACAATTTATTCTACAGACCGGTCAGGCTTTTAGGGGTAGGTGTCAGTAATCTAATCCCGGCAGATCAGGAACAGCTCTCACTTTTTGCAGAAAAGAAGGAATCTGACAATGTTATAGAAGCCATCGATCAGCTTAAAGACAAATTTGGCGAAAGTAGTGTTTTAAGAGCCCGGGAGATTGTGCAAAAAAATTACGAGGAAGAGGATGAGGAGGAGTAAAATATGAATCCAGCAACATTTTTGATGACTGTAATCGCACTGACATTAACCTATGGTATCGGCAGTTGGTTAAGCTATCAAAACTTCAAATGGAAAAAGGGATTACCGACAGGCTCACTATTAGGGAAATATGGATATATTCTAAGTGCATTAATAAAAATAAGTTGCTGGACAATAATTATATTAATTGCAGTCAATTTTGAAACAATATATCTCTTTATCCTTTTGATATTCTGGCTGCCTGCAGGATCTATCACAAGATTTCTAGAAAGAAAAATATACTCTAATTATAATTATTAAAAGGAGAGATATAATGGTCAAAGAAAATGAAGTCATAGAAACCATGTTAAATCATAAATCAGTTCGCAAGTATACCGACCAGAAGCCAACTGATGAGATTATACAAAAAGTTGTAAGGGCCGGCCAGCAGGCACCCTTTGCATCTCAGCTCTATAGCGTTTTATTAAGCAGAAAAGATAATATACCTTTTGGAGCACCATTATTATTTACTATCTGCGTTGATTTCTACAAGATGGAAAAGATAATGAATAAAAGGGGCTGGGAGGCTATAACTAATGATTTAAGCATCTTATTAATGGGGATTCAGGATGCAGCTCTGATGTCAGAAAATATGGTGATAGCCGGTGAAAGCTTGGGATTAGGCAGCTGTTATCTTGGTTCTGCTCCTTATCGGGCTGATAAAATTATTGAAGAATATAATCTTCCTGAAAAAGTATTTCCATTAGTTCAGCTAGTAATGGGCTATCCAGCAGAAGATAAGCCTGCCAGGCCTCGCTATCCACTGGATTTTGTCTTATTTGAAGATAAATATCCAGAATTAGATGATGATAAATTAGATAGAGCAATGGAGGCTATGGATGAAGGTTATCTGGCCCAGAATTATTATAAAGATCTTAATGGGAAAATACCTATTCAAGATGACAGAAAAGAAGATAAATATACCTATGATGATTATAGCTGGACAGAACATATCTCCCGAAAATGGGGTCAGCGTTATCCAGACCCAGATAGGATTCTGGAGCAACTAAAAAATTGTGGCTTTGAAATTGAATAATAACTTAGTTTATAATTATTTAAGAAATTTAATTTGGAGGGATAGGTTTGCAGAAAAGAGGTATTATTTGGACGTTATTATTAATCATTATCATTGGTATTTTAATTATACCAGCTAGCAGAGCAGTATTTGAAAGACTTACAGAATCTTTTCCTTATATCATGGGCTTTATAAAATTTACAATCTTAGCGACTATGGGAGAAATTTTATCTTTAAGAATTAAAAATAAGAGATGGAAGAGGCCCACTGGTGTAATTTATAGAGCTTTAATCTGGGGTTTTCTAGGTATCTGGATTACAATGGTCTTTAGTTTATTTAATTCTGGTGTAGCCAGTCTGCAAACTAGTGGAATGCTGCCTGGAGATGCCAGCGGCTTATCACTGGCTTTTCAAACCAGTCTTTTTATGAATCTTATTTTTGCCCCAACAATGATGGGCTTTCATCGAATAACTGATACATATATAGATAAATACTCAAAAGGCAGAAGAAATATTAAGCTTACATCTGTTATCAATGATATTAACTGGGAGAGTTTTATTTCATTTGTATTGTTAAAAACTATACCATTCTTCTGGATTCCTGCCCATACAATAGTATTTATGATGCCTGATGTCTACAGAATTATAGCGGCAGCATTTTTATCTATGGCCTTAGGTGGTATCCTTGCCTTTGCAGCTGCCAAGTAATATAGATATTTGATAATTGTTCTAAAAGTTTTAATATCAACCGAATTTATTAATCAGCTTTCCTAGATATTTAGATTTAATCTGTTCTTGAGCTAGAATCTGTTTTAGAGGCGGAAGTTTTAAGATGGCGCCGAGAATAGCGGCCATAATCCGGTGGCTTTTAAGAGCCTGATTGTCAAAGATTAAATTCTGGAGCTGGCCTCTTTCTATAGCCATCATCACAGTTTTATGTACTGAATCGACTGGAGTGATCACTCTTTCTTCCCTTCTTTTTAGGCTAATACTATTAGCAGGACATACCTGTTTGCAGTTGCCACATCCAAGACAGATGTCTTCATCTAATCTGGCAACATTATTATTTAAAGTGAGGGCATCTACTGCACAAACCTGTACACATTCTTCGCATCCAAGACAGTTAGTCTCATTAATTTCTGGTAGGAAGTTAGTTGTATGGATAGGCTCTAGCATGCCAAATTTCTGGGCTGCTATCATGGCCTCACAGCAACAGCTACAACAGTTACAGATAAAACTTACTTCATTTTGGACATTTTCACCAAACTGGACTAGATTATGGTCCCGGGCTTTATCTAAAAGCTCAAGGCATTCATTTGCATCTATTTCCCTGGCATAATCATTTTTTATAAGTGATTCTGCAACGTTATTAAAGGTCATGCAGATATCCATTGGAGCGTCACAGGCCTGACCTTTATGTTCCATCTTATGGCGGCAATAGCAGAGTCCTACTCCAATATGTGAAGCATTCTTAATAACTTCACTGGCCCGTTCATAATCCAGGACATAAAGGGCATGATCGTTGGTAAGGACTGATTCATTGACAAAAACTCTGCCTAACTGGGTCTCGCCTTCAGTAAATAGATCTTTGATAAAATCTTCTTCCTGGTTCATATATTGATAGAAGAGATCAGCCAGGACCTTTTGATCTATATCTCCTCGCAGGCGCATCATAGAAAACTCGAAAAATCCGGCCATTGGTGGAGGCAGGATATAGACATGCTCTCCGTCCTTTTCTACATCCAGAAGGATAGCCC
>CAYONR010000119.1:0-5075 GCA_964405365.1 uncultured Halanaerobiaceae bacterium | reverse complement strand
TAATTTAATTAAAGAAGTTAGAAAAGAAGAAAAAGAGGCTAAATCCGATGAAGAAAATAACTAATAAAAGCAATAATATTTCCCAGGTTGCTAATTTCATAGCTACCTGGGATAGCTTTTTATTGATTGGTCATGAAGATCCTGATGGTGACTGTCTTGGATCAATTTTTAGTCTAGGATTATTTCTAAAGAATTTAGGTAAAAATGTTGAGATTGGTTTATATAAACCCTTAAACGATAAGTATTCCTTTATTAATGATGAGATTGATTTAAATTGTTTTATTATTGAAGAGACGACTGAAATTCAAAAAAATAATGCAATTATAGCTCTAGATTCAAGTGATTCTGAGCGATTAGGGCCTGCCAAAAATCTATTAAATAATAATGAATTATTAAATATTGATCACCATATTGATAATAAGCATTTTGGTGATATTAATTATGTTTCTCCAGATTCAGCAGCAACAGGTCAAATAATTTATGATATAGCTGATTTTATGAGCTGGGATATTAATGAAAGTATTGCTTATTATTTAGCTGTCGCAGTATTATCTGATACTGGATTTTTGCGCTATAGTAATACTGATAGATCTGTTATTCAAATGATCGATCAGATGATGGCTAAGGGAGTAAATATTTATGAGATTAATAGAGATCTTTATGGAAAAGAAAAACCTAAAACATTAAAATTAATTGGTAGAGCATTAAATAACCTGGATATATTAGAAGATGAAAAAATTGCTTATTTATATTTGGAAAAGCAAGATTATGATGACTTAAGTGCTGATTTTGAAGATAAAGAAGGAATAGTTAATTATGCTAGAGATATTGATAATATTGAGGTAGGAATATTATTTAATGAAGAAGATGATAGAATTAAAGTTAGTATGAGATCAAATGATTATTATCCTGTTAATAAATTGGCAGCTGAATTCGGGGGCGGAGGACATCCAAATGCAGCTGGATGCGGGATTAACTTAGAACTAGAAACAGCGATTGAACAGGTAATTAAAAAAGCAATAGAGCTAAACAAAGAACTCAGGAGGTGATTTAAAATTTCAGAGTATAACGGAATTTTAAATTTATTGAAACCTCCTGGTATATCATCCTTCGGGATGGTTGGCTGGCTTAGAAGAGTTTTAGATATGAGAAAGATTGGCCATACTGGAACACTGGATCCTTTAGCAGCAGGTGTTTTACCTTTATGTGTTGGTAAAGCTACCAGAACTATTCAGTTTCTACCAGAAGGCAGGAAGACTTATATCTGTGAAATGAAACTTGGAATTTCAACAAATACACTTGATTTAGAAGGTAAGGTTACAGCCAGAGATAATTCATGGCAAGATTTGAAAAATGAATTAATAATTGATACTTTCAAAAATTTTGAGGGCCAGATAGAACAGATTCCACCAATGTTTTCTGCTATCAATTATAATGGTAAGCGTTTATACCAATTAGCGCGAGAGGGTAAAGAAATAGAAAGAGACTCTAGAGATATAGAAATCTTTGATCTTGAAATTTTTGAAATTAATCTTCCAGTTATTAGATTTAAGGTTACATGTTCAAAAGGAACTTATATAAGATCTTTAGTAAGAGATATGGGGGAAAACCTTAATACAGAAGCAGTTATGACATTTTTATTAAGAACTGAATCAGGTCCATTTAAAATAAAAAACTCTTTATATCCAAAAGAATTAGAGCTGAATTTAAATGTAAAAGATAAAGATAAAATATTTATTCCATTGACCGGGCATTTAGATTTTCCAAAATTAAAAATAAATTCTGAAGCTTTTATCAGAGCGACTAATGGAGCATTTTTATATAAAGAAGATTTGCTAGAATTAAATGGATACGAGTTTAATAAAGATGATGATGTGATTTTATATGATGATGATTTATTTATTTCTATTTGTCAGGTTGATTTTGAAGAGGATAGATATGTGTTGAAGCCTGATAAGGTTTTTAATATTGAAGAAGATGTTTGATTTTGGTCTGGAGGTCAAGTAAGGAATGAAAGTTATATATAGTAATCAATTTAATGAATTTAAAGGTCAGAGATCAGCGATAGCAATAGGTAGTTTTGATGGTATCCATCTAGGGCATCAGGCTGTAATAAAGAAAACAAAGAAAATAGCTGAAAAAAATAATTTAAAGCCAGCTGTTTTTTCTTTTGAACCTCATCCCAGACAGGTTTTATCACCTGATCACATTCCAGGTTTTATAACTTCTCCTAAACAAAAAATTAAGTTGTTGAATGATTTAAATGTAGACTATTATTTTTGTCAGGAATTCACTAAATCATTTGCTAAAAAAGATTTTGAAGAATTTGTTAAAAACACCCTTTATGAATCTTTGAATATTGGTCATATAGTGGTTGGTAAAGATTTTTCTTTTGGTAGAGGTGGAAATGGTAACATCGAAGACTTGAAAGCTTTAGGAAATAAATATGATTTTTCCGTTACCCCCTTGAATATTGTTAATAATCAAGGCGAGAAAATTTCTAGTACTAAAATCAGGCATTTAATATCCAAGGGGAAAATGAATGATGTTAAAAATTTACTAGGTAGATATTATAGAATGGCTGGAGAAGTTATTCATGGAGATGCTAGAGGTGCAAAATTAGGTTTTCCCACTGCTAATTTATCATTAAATACTGATTATGTTCTTCCGGCTAAAGGGGTATATGCTGGTTATGTTAATTATAATGGTGATAGGTTAAGAGGCGTTGCTAATTTTGGTCATAATCCTACATTTACTGTTGGAGAATATCGAATAGAAATTTTTATTATTGATTTAAATAAAAATCTATATGGTGAAGAACTAGAATTTAGTCTTGTTAAATATATAAGACCTGAAAAAAAGTTTGATGATGAAGATAGTTTAATTAAGGCGATTAATCAGGATGTGCTTTACAGTAAAAAGGTTTTATGTTAAAATTATTTAGGTAGATGGTTTCCGTAACTAGGATTTTCGTACCACCAGCGAAATCTTGGTTACTGGAGTATTAATAATTGAGGAGGTGGAATTAATGATAAGTAAAGAAAGAAAAGAAGAAATTATCAAAGAATATCAGAGAGAAGAAGGAGATACTGGTTCTCCTGAAGTTCAGATTGCATTATTAACTGCAAGAATAAAAGGACTAACTGAACATCTCAAAGATCATAAAAATGATAATCATAGTCGTAGAGGACTACTTAAAATGGTAGGTAGAAGAAAAAGAATGCTAAGATATCTTCAGGATAATGAAGTTGAAAGATATCGTGAATTGATATCCAGTCTTGGAATAAGAAAATAATTTTGTTTAAGGGAGCGGGTATTACCGCTCCCTGTCTTTAAAATAGGAGGTTAGTTTATGGTAAAAACTTGGGAACATGAAATTAATGGTACAAAGTTAAAATTAGAAACTGGCAAGATGGCAAAACAGGCAAATGGATCAATAATGGCAACTTATGGTGATACTTCAATTCTGGTAACTGCAACCATGTCAGATCCTAGACCTGGAGTGAATTTCCTGCCTTTGATGGTTAATTATGAGGAAAGAATTTATGCTATCGGTAAAATTCCTGGTAGTGTTACAAGAAGAGAGGGAAGACCAAGAGATCAAGCTACATTAAACGCTAGATTAATTGATCGTCCTTTGAGACCTTTATTTCCTAATGGTTTTAGGCACGATATTCAGGTTGTTGCTACTATATTAGCAGTTGAAGATGATAATGATCCGGCTGTTGTGGCAATGAATGCGGCATCTGCTGCTTTAATGATTTCAGATATTCCATTCGATGGTCCAATTGCAGGAGTTAGAGTTGGTCTAATTGATGGAGAACTAAAAATTAATCCTAATGAAGATCTTTCTGAGGAATCAGATCTTGATCTATTAGTTGCTGGAACGGAAGAAGCAGTTATGATGGTTGAAGCATCTGCTAATGAAGTTTCAGAAGAAATATTTTTAGATGCTTTAGATTTAGCACATGAAGAGATTAAAAAACTTGCTAAAATGCAGATAAAAATGCGTGAAGAAGTCGGGAAAGAAAAAATGGAGTATATTCCTCCAGAACTACCTGAAGAATATAAGAAACAGTTATTTGAAATGGCTGAAGCTGATATGAGAGACGCTGTATTTATTGAGTTAAAGCAAGAAAGAGAAGAAGCTATCAGTAATGTCAAAGATAAATTATATGATGAGTTTATGGAGACTTTAGATGAAGAACAGGCTGAAAAATTTGATGGTCTAATTAAAGATGAATTAGATAATGTTACCAAAAAAGTCTTTAGAGAAAAGGTTATGAATGATGGTAAAAGACCTGATGGTAGAGATTTAGATGAAGTAAGACCTGTATCAACTGAAGTTGATTTAATCCCTAGAGTTCATGGATCTGGATTATTCACTAGAGGTGAGACTCAGGCTTTAAGTGTATTAACATTAGGCTCAACTAGTGATGAACAGACTATTTTTGGTCTCGGTGATGATGAGACTAAAAGATTTATGCATCATTATAACTTCCCTCCATTCTGTGTAGGAGAAACCAGTCCAATGCATGGACCTGGTAGAAGAGAAATTGGTCATGGTCATTTAGGTGAAAAAGCAATCAGTCCAGTTTTACCTGGTCAGGATGAATTTCCTTACACAATCAGACTTGTTTCTGAAGTTCTTGAGTCCAATGGTTCTTCCTCACAGGCAAGTATCTGTGGTAGTATCATGGCTTTAATGGATGGCGGAGTTCCAATTTCAGCACCTGTTAGTGGTATTGCTATGGGTTTAATAAAAGAAGATGATGATGTAGCAATATTATCTGATATCCAGGGTTTTGAAGACCATTTAGGAGACATGGACTTTAAAGTTGCTGGTACTAAAAATGGAATAACAGCTTTACAGATGGATATTAAAGTTACTGGTATCTCAAAAGAGATAATGAGGAATGCTCTAGAGCAGGCAAAAGCAGGAAGACTTCACATACTTGATAAGATGGCTGAAGCTATTGCTGAACCTCGTCCTGAATTATCAGCAAATGCACCATCTATAAAAACTATGAAGATTGATCCTGAGAAAATCCGTTATGTTATTGGTCCAGGTGGAA
>CAYONR010000118.1:0-5102 GCA_964405365.1 uncultured Halanaerobiaceae bacterium | reverse complement strand
ATAAGTAATATGATATGAAAGGAGTTTTAATTTGGCTGAGACAGAAGTTGGTAATGAATTTAAATCTGATCCGAAGATGGTTAAATATAGAAGGTTAATCTGGTTTATAATGGCGATGGGATATTTAATTGGATTTTTCCATCGGTATACTTTAGGAATAATTTCTGATATTTTAGCACAGGAGATGGATCTGACGGCTGTTCATCTAGGGGCAATGACATCGATGTATTTTTATGCCTATGGTTTCTTACAGGCTCCTGTTGGTATTTTAAGTGATAAATTTGGGGTCAGAATTGTTACAACAGTCGGCCTTGTTTCCATGGGTAGCGGTTCGATCTTCTTTGCCCTTTCTGATGGGATGATTATGGCTTCGATTGGCCGGTTATTAATTGGAATAGGTGCTGCAACATTTTTTGTATCAATTTTAAAAATGGTGGCAGTCTGGTTTCCTCCAGAGCAGTTTACTAAATTTACTGGCTGGACGGCATTAATGGGGAATATTGGAGCATTGCTTGCCACAACTCCTTTTTCAATTCTAATCGGATATTTAACCTGGAGGCAGTCCCATGTTTTATTTGGAGTAATGACATACCTGCTGGCTGTTTTAGCCTGGGTACTGGTTAGAGACAAACCTGAAGAAAAGGGTTTTGAGCCGATTAATGAAGTAGAGGATGAAGAAAGAAGCTTTAAAGAAATTATCCTTGGTATGGGCGGGCTAATAAAAAGCTGGCAGTTCTGGTCATATTTTATAATAATTTTTACGATTTTAGGTGGGATGATGAGCCTGTCTGGTTTATGGTTAGTACCTTATCTAACACATATCCATGGAATATCGAGAAATATGGCAGCTAATTTTGCCCTTTTAATTACCAGTGGCAGTATTTTAAGTGCATTAATGCTAGGATTTGTTGAAAAGAGATTAGGAAGTAAGCTGAGGATGCTTAAACTCTGTTCAGGAGTTACGGCTTTATTCTGGATATATTTTGTGATTATCAGGAGAGGTTATGTTCCTTTATGGCAACTGGCTATATTATTATTTATATTTGGGACTGTAACTTTATTTGTAATGGTTACCTTTGGAAATGTTAAAAAGCTTTTTCCTGAGCTTAAAGGAAGCGCAATGGGGTTAATTAACCTGGCACCATTTTTAGGAACTATAGTCTTTAACTTTTTGATTGGCTGGAGGCTTGATGCTACCTGGGCTGGCAGAGTGGTCGATGGTAGTAGAATTTATACAATTCAGGGATATCAGCAGGGCTTTGCTGTAATTTTAATATTTGCAGTGATATCATTTATACTAACTTTTCAATTGAATAAAATCAAGCAGAAATAATAATTATAGGAGGAAAATTTTATGTCGACGAAACAGATAACACGGGGGGCTATGATTGCAGGATTATATCTTGTAGTTACATATATTCTTGCTCCAATCAGCTTTGGTCCGCTACAGTTCAGGGCAGCTGAGGCTTTAACAGTATTACCTATATTGTATCCAGAGGCTGTACCGGCCTTATTTATTGGAGTTTTGCTGGCCAATATCATTGGTGGGCTAGGCATGGTAGATATCATAGGGGGCAGTTTTGTAACTTTACTGGCAGCCTATTTTACCTATCAGTATAGAGATACAATTATAGCTTATTTGAGCCCGATTGTATTAAACGGATTATTGATTAGTGCTTACTTACATTTGTTTTTTGGAGTGCCTTATCTAGTTGTAGTTGCTCAGATAACAGTAAGTCAGGCTGTTGTAGTTTTTGGAATTGGCTATCCATTGATCAAGTTTTTAAGACCGAAAGTTAAGAAGATAGATTTTTTAAAAAGGTAATTTTTAAAGAGATAATTGTTTCATAAAATATTTAAGAGGTGGCGATAGCTTATGTTAACTGCTTCTGATAGAGTTAAGAATGTTGCATTTGCTGGAAATAGAGTTATTTTTGAGAAGGCGAAAGAGCTTGAGAGAGCCGGTAATAGAATAATTCACATGGAAGTTGGCAGACCAGATTTTGATAGCCCTGAAGTTGTCAAAAAAGCGGCTATTGATGCAATCAATGCTGGTAAGGTTCATTATACTTCTAATTATGGGCTGGATGAATTAAGGGATAAGATGGCTGAGAAATTAGTTGAGGAAAATAAGATAAATGCGACCAGGGAGAATATTATTGTTACCCCTGGGGCGATGATGGCTCTATCGACTGCTATTTTAGGGGCTGTTGATACCGGTGACGAAGTATTGATACCAGCGCCATATTACCCTTCATTTTACAAACAGGTCCAGCTGGCTGGAGGAGAACCGGTGGTTGTACCGACAACTGTAGACGATGATTATCAGCTTAGCAAAGAGTTGTTAGAAAAATATTATACTGAGAAGACTAAATTACTGGTATTAAATAGCCCGAATAATCCTACTGGAGCGATTCAGAAACAAGATAGCATGGAAGAAATTGCTGAATTTGCCAGGGAGAAAGATATATTTGTGATAGCTGATGAATGTTATGAGAAATTTCTGTATCAGGGTGAACATATTAGTATTGGCAGTCTGCCAGGAATGGAAGAGAGGACATTGACTGTTAATAGTACATCCAAGACCTATTCGATGACTGGCTGGCGGATTGGATTTCTGGCCGGTCCTGAGAAGTTTATCAAAGAGATGGTTAAAGTGCCTCAGAATATGACAATCTGCCCGACTTCATTTGCCCAGTATGGAAGTCTGAAGGCTTATGATCTTTCTGATGATATAATTAAAGAGAGATTAGAGATCTTTAAAGAGCGGCGAAATATTGTTGTTGAGAAGTTGAGTAAGTTAGATCAGGTTGAGCTGGTACCGCCGGCTGGCGGATTATATGCCTTTCCTAAATTTGTTGATATTGGGATGGATGCGATTGAGCTCTGCGATTATCTGCTTGAGGAAGCCGGGATTGCAGTTGTTCCTGGTGGAGATTTTGGTCCTGGAGCTGAGAATTCGGTCAGAATTGCATTTACCTGCAGTACAGATGAGGTTAGAGAAGGAATGGATAATCTGGTTGAGGCGGTTCAGAGATTATAAGAGATTTTTAAGTTATAAAGTTATTAAAATGCTGTAATAATAAAATATTTGAAATAAATTCCTGCATAAGCATAATTTATGCAGGAGTTTTTTATTTGGGGGATAAGTATAAGAAGAATGGAAAAATTATCATATAGAGTAAAATATGAATAGGAGTGGAGGTGGCAGAATGATGGAGGAGATTGGGCGAAAGATGCTCGGGAATATCGGGGAAGAGATGGCTGCCAGCTATCTTGAAGATAAGGGCTATCAGATTCTTGAACGGAATTATTATTGTCGGCAGGGAGAGATAGATCTGATTGCAATTAGAGAGATTACCGGGGGAAGAGAAATTGTATTTATTGAAGTTAAGACAATAAGCAATCTGGCCTTTGGACTGGCTGAATACAAAATAGATAGGAAGAAGCAGGCCAGAATAAGATATATTGCCAGAGAATACCTGGCAGGGCAGGATCAGTTTTATGAGTTGGTTAGATTTGATGGGATCTTTATATTTCGAAAAGAGAATGGCTGGAAGATAAATCATATTGAGAATGCTTTCTAGGAGACGGCAGAAGGAGGCGGTGGAATGCCAATAGTAATAAATTCTGGGACTGTCTTTGGAATTGAAGCTGTTCCAGTTGGGGTAGAGGTTGATTTAAATAGAGGCTTGCCAGCTTTTGTGATGGTAGGGCTGGCCAATCAGGCTGTCAGGGAATCGCGAGAACGGGTGAGATCGGCGTTAATTAATAGTGGATTTAAATATCCGGCAAAAAGAATAACGATAAACCTGGCACCGGCTGACTTGAAAAAAGAAGGGCCGCAGTTTGACCTGCCGATAGCTCTGGGAATACTGGCCGGGGATGGAGTTATAAAGAAGATTCCAGAGGATACTTATATTATTGGTGAGCTGGCTTTAAATGGTGAGGTTCAGTCTATTCGGGGATTAATACCGTTGCTGGAACTGGCTGAGAGATCTGGCTTTAAGAACTTTGTCTTTCCGGCAGCCTGTCAGGATGAGGTTAAATTTAAGAGTAGATTGAAGCTCTTTCCAGTGGATGATCTCTTTGGGGCAGCAGAACTGTTGCAGGAGGACTTGAATGAGTTAGCTGGGTGGGAGGTTGAAGAAAGATTTGTTGAGACTGGAATGATAAATGTTGAGCTGGCTGATATTAGAGGTCAGAAGGCCGGTCGGCGGGCGGTAGAGATAGCCGCTGCTGGCAGACATAACTTGATACTAAGTGGGCCACCAGGGACTGGGAAGACGCTGCTGGCCAGGAGTATTCAGGGAATCCTACCGCCACTTGAAAGAACTGAGCTAAAAGAAGTGGCTGAGATTGGTTCGGCTGTTGGCAGACCAAAAGCTGATAAGATGCCGCCATGGCGGGCGCCGCATCATTCTATTTCCAGGGCCGGGCTGGTCGGAGGAGGTAGTTACCCGGCACCTGGGGAGATAACCCTGGCCCATCAGGGAATATTATTTTTAGATGAGTTACCAGAGTTCAGGCGGGATATGCTGGAGCTATTGCGGCAGCCGATGGAAGCCGGGGCTATAAGTATATCCAGGCGGGATTATAAGGTGGATTTTCCAGCTGATTTTATGCTGGTGGCGGCGATGAACCCCTGCCCCTGTGGCTATGATGGTTCAAGCTGGCAGGATTGCAGCTGTAGCCGGAGCATGATTGATAGATATCAGGCCAAATTGTCAGGGCCATTACTTGACAGGATTGATATCCAACTGGAGTTAGTTGATCTGAAGCCAGATGAGATGGTAGCTGGAGATTATGAGGCTGAGCCAAGTTGTGAGGTGCAGAAACGGATCATTGCTGCCAGGGAGGTTCAACTTGAGCGGAATGGCGGTAAATTAAATTCGGCGCTGAGCAGAAAAGAACTGGAAGAGATATCGCCATTAGGGGAAGTTGAGCGGAGGTTTTTGAAAGAGGCTATACTGAGCTTGAAGCTATCAGCCAGGGCCGTTGATAAAATATACCGGTTGGCCAGAACGATTGCTGATCTGGCTGGAGTTGTTGAGATTGGGATTAATGAATTGTCTGAGGCCAGTTTATATCGAAAGAAGAAG
>CAYONR010000117.1:0-5103 GCA_964405365.1 uncultured Halanaerobiaceae bacterium | reverse complement strand
CCCTGCCAAACTCTCCAACTAACCTGGCCAAAAAACCGGTATCCTGTCCATTACCGCAGGTCGCATCTATCACAAAATCTCCCTCATCAATCTGCCTTGCCAGTAAATAGTGGCTAAACTCCACAGCCTGAGGAATATCCATAGTATTATCCACCCCATTATATAATAATTTTGCCTTAATTCACAGAAATAATACTCACTATTGATAGTATAATTCTCCTAAACTCAAAAAACTCCTGCAAAAGTTTGAGAATAAATAAAAAAAATCGGGTATTTTAATACCCGACAATAAAATGTAAGATAATCCGACAAATTTAACAGTTTAATTGCTAAATTTATAACCATTACCCTTATTTCTTTTCCTGTATTTCATTCCCTGTATTTAGTTCTTAAACTTATTCAATGCACTCCCCTGCAGGTAATCAAACAGATCTCCCTGCTCAACACCCCTTTTATTCATCTCTGCTATAATCATATCATGTATTTCCCACCAATCTGTATCCCAGTTAACAAATACACTGCCCTCCTCAGGAGCCCGGCCAATCAAACGCTGCACCGCAATCCTCGGATCAAGATACCTTAAAAATGTTATCACCCTGTCAATATACTCCTCCAGGCTGATTATCTCAAGCTCCCCGGCCTGATATTGCCTGGCCAGTTCAGTCCCCTCCCTTAAAAACAGGGCATGGAGCTTCACATTATCAACCCGCAATGCCGAGAGCACCCTGGCATTCTCCTTAACATCAATCATCTCATCACCAGGCAGGTTTAAAATCAGATGGGCCCCAATCCCAAAATCACTGGTCCTGGCTGTCAGCACTGCATCTATAAACTGAGCCAGGCCATGGCCCCGATTCACATTTTCTAAAGTCCTGTAATTTATCGTCTGCAATCCTAGCTCCAGAGTCAGGTTTATCTCAGGTTTAACTGTATTCACCAGGTTCTTTATCTCCTGTAAATATTCGTAATTAACACAGTCAGGCCTGGTCGATAATATGACCTCAACAATATCATCAACAGTCAGCGCCTCTCGCACATAACTCTTTAAATTATCAAGTGGCAGATAGGTATTGGTGAAATTCTGAAAGTAGGCAATAAATTTATTGACTTTATATCTACCGCCAATATATTCCCGCATCTCCAGCAGTTGATCTCTCACCGATTCATCAGGCTCACTCTCAAAACCAGCAGCCTGTTCACCACAGTAAAAACAGCCATCAGTTCCTAGCTGGCCATCTCTGTTTGGACAGGTCAGCGGCAGATTAACCGGTAGTTTGTAAGTCTTCTCTCCGTATCTATCACGTAAATAAGCTGAATATTTATAATAAGGTTGCATATCTAAAACTCCTCTAGTAAAATAGTAATATTATACAGTTACTATTTTACCGTACCATAACATTTTTTGCAAGCTTAAATCCCCACAATTACCGGACTCAACCTTGCTCCTTGCCAGTATTAAACCTGCTCTTTCTCCAGCATAATATCAAGTATCTCCTTATCCGTACTATCCATACCCGGGCTATTTAACCTGGCCAGATTATCCAGCAAATCCTCCATATTATCAGCCAGCATGCCTTCAGATGGGCTCAAGCCAATTCCCCGACTGGCCAGAACAGCCGACTGCACCGCCCAGTGTGACGACAGTGCCACCTTATAGGCACAGCCAGTCTTGGCCCCATCACAGACAATCCCAGTCAGCACTCCATACAGATTCAGGCCAGCCTGGAAGATATCTTGCTTACTTCCTCCTAGCAGATAAACAATCCCGCCACTGGCTCCAAAGGCCGAAGCAACTCCAGCCCCGCACATCGCTGATAACACGCCAAGCTTAGACTTCACATAAACTGAGATTAAGACCGCCAGAGCCAGAGCTTTAATCAGCTGCTCCTCGTCTTTCTCCAGAGCCTCAGCAGCTCCAATCATTGTCAGAAAGGCCGTAATCCCCTGGTTGCCACTGCCAGCTAAAGACATCGCCGGCTGAGAACTCCCTGTCATTCTGGCCTCTGATGCCGCCGACGCCAGTAATGAAGGATATTGCAGCAATTTACATTCCTTCGAGTCAAGCTCCAGCATTGATTTAATAGTAGCCGCCATTCCAGCTGATTTCTCCATGCCTTCATCAGCCAGTCTCTTAGATATCTCAATACCTTCTTTCAAAATTTCCAATTCTTCAATAACTATCTCTTCAGCAAACTCAATAAAATTCTCAAGCTCATATTTCTCCACCGGCTGCTTCTCTCTACTGCCAGCCTTTACCGGCTCAACCTTAAAACTCCCGATCTCATCATTATATTCAACAGCCTCCACTGAAGTATAATAATCCAGAATCACCAGCCGCAGCTTCTCGCTTCCAACCTGCCGGCCAGCACTCTCAGCACTGCCACCAGCATGCCCGCTAGCATCACCAGCATCACCACCTACACCGCCAGCATCCCTGCCAACAGTCAGCTCAAGATCTATCAACAATCTATTAATATCCCGATTTATCTCAACCTCAAATAGACCAGCTTCAACTAACTCCCTGGCCTGATCAATATCTTTATCCTTTAAATCACTCAATACCTCCAACTTCCGGTCCGAATCACCGGCCAGATACCCCAGCGCCGCTGCCATCGTCACACCACAGTCAGTCGTCCCTGGTATCGTCACCCTGGCCGCATTCTTATATAAATTAGCATTGACAGTAACCTTTATCTTCTTTAGCTTACCAGCATTACCAGTTTTTTTGCTCAACTCCTGCCTGGCTCTAGCCGCTGCAAAGGCCACTGAAACCGGATCAGTACAGCCCTGAGCCGGCATCAAAGCTTCCTTAATTATCTTCTTTAATTCTTCCATCATCTCCATAATCTAATTCCACCTCTGTATTAATTTTTGCAGTAGTTAGATCATCATTATTCAACCCACAATCTTCTTCCAGCATTGCAATAAATTCGTCAACTAACCTGCCATCAAACTGTATCCAACGATAATGTTTTAGCTCACTTATTGCCTCATCATAACTTTTAGCTTGCTTATACGGCCTCCCTGATCTCATCACTTCATAGGCATCAGCAATCGCAATAATTCTCGCAAAAAGAGGTATTTCTTCCCCCTCCAGACCATCTGGATATCCCTGGCCATTCCACCATTCATGATGAGATAAAATATTATCAGCAACATCATTAAAACTTCTTAATGAATTTATTATCCTGCATCCATATAAAGGATGCTTCCTTAACTCCTGCCAGTCTTTCTTTTCTAGCTGCTCTTTTTTACAGTATATCTCATCGGATAACATGATCATGCCAATATCATGAAATTGAGCCATAAATTTAATGGTTTCCTTGTCTTTATCATCCAACCCCAGCCTATCAGCCAGACCTAATGCCAGTATTTTAACCTTTTCCATATGCTCTATAGTTTCAAAACTCTTCTCTTTTAATTCTTCTAGCATAAACTTAATAATATGTTCTCCAGAATTTTCTTGTTTCTGAGACTTGTCTTTATACATATCCATATCCGCTTTTTCAAGCACCTCAGTAATTTCCTGCTCGCTATTATTTTTGACAGCTATCCCCACTGCCACTGAAACCGGCTCACCATTCTGGTAGGAAATTAAGCAGTTTTTCTTAATTCTCGAATATAACATCCTGGCAGCCTCATAATCAGTATTCGGCATTAAAATTACAAACTCATCACCAGCCCACCTGGCCAGAATATCCTCCTGCCGGATAGACTTCTTTAATATATCTCCCACCTTTTTTAAATGCTTATCACCAGCTTTATGGCCATAAGTATCATTAATAACCTTCAGACCATTAACATCTATCATTAAGATAGAAATCGGCAATTGCCTGCCAGTATCAAGTCGCTTTAATTCTTCCTCAAAAAACCGCCGGTTGTATAATCCAGTCAAACTATCCCTGTATAATAAATGATTTATCTCTTTCTCCCTATTAATCATCTCACTTATATTTTGAGCAAATAAAAAGCCATACTCACCGCCATTATATGATAAATACCTGCAATTAACTTCTGCAGGCAGCTCTCCACCAGTCTTAGTTTCAAGCTTTATTCTAAAAGTATAAGGGGTATTATACTCCATATCCCGAAGACAGCCCATATATAATTCATCATTATCTTCACTAACTAGCCAGTCAAAATCCTTACCAATCAATTCATCCTCTTCATACTCCAGTAGTTTAAGAGTATACTTATTAACATATTTTATTTTACTCTCACCATCAAATAAAAAAGTCATCAAATTAGCATTATCTATTCCAAATTGGGTCAACTTATAATTTTCAACATACTCTAAATACTTATCTCTTAATATTCCAAGTCCAATACCTATCAGGCAGGCAAAGCCCATTTGAACACCGACCATTAGCCAGGAGTCAACACTAAACCTGGAGATCGAAATAAATCCTGTTATCAGCATTAATATAGTGCCGGCTAGTGCTCCCTTCCAGCCTAATCCCAGCGCCATTGAAATAATATATAAAAATAAAAGCAATCCTAATACCTTAAAATCTGAATAAAATGATAAGATAAATAGGAGGAGAGCTGGAACAATATAAAACATATTTTTTGCATCTATTTTGTGATTTCCAATCTTAACTGTCTGTTTCCATAGGTTGTTAAACACTTTAGCTCCTCCTCTACATTTTACTTCAATAGATTAATAAGTATTTTTATTATATCATATATATCAATAAAATATTATATTATACTTAACAATAATATCAAAAACATATTTCTTACAATAAAATCAAATTTATAGTAATAATAATTTTGCAAAAGTTATATTTTGTGATATAATAATCACAGATAAAAAAAATATTTTCTCTACCCGAAAAAGGCTACTCTCACCGAAAGGCGAGAGACGCAAAGTCTGTGAACCTGTAACTTACTAGTTATGGTTGCCAGATTGCCGAAGTGGAGGATAGGATTATACCTGTCGCCTCCTGGGTCTGACAGGTTATTTTTATTTCCTCCCTTAAAGGGTATTCTGCTGCAAAGCAGATCCAAAAAATTTAAGGAGGATAAAAAAATGCTTAAAAAAGTTACAGTTTTACTTATCATTTTTACTCTAGTAATTTCATTTTCAATGACAGCCTTCGC
>CAYONR010000116.1:0-5104 GCA_964405365.1 uncultured Halanaerobiaceae bacterium | reverse complement strand
ATGGCTAAAGCTGATGATGTGATCGTATTGCAGGCAGATAATATAGATCAGGTTATTAGTGATGTACTGGCTGTTAAGAATAAAGCTGATATAAAATTATTAAAATAAATTAAAATGAATCAATAAACTGCCTGGCCGTCCTTCCAGACTGGCCATTATGCCACATCTGCCATTTTAGGGCTTTTTCTTCCAGGACGGCTTCATCGATTTTAAGATTCTTCTGACTGGCCAGGCCTTTTACAATCTCAAGGTATTCCTCCTGATCAGGGGAGTTAAATAAGATAGTCAGGCCGAACCGCTCAGAAAGAGATAGCCTTTCATTAATCATATCATTCTGGTGGATCTCCTCCCTGCTTTCCCATTTCTCCTGAACGAGATGGCGGCGATTGCTGGTCGCATAAAAGAGAACATTTTTAGGCCTGGCTTCAATCCCGCCTTCCATAATCGCCTTAAGATGTTTATATTCAGTCTCAAACTCTTCGAAGGAAAGATCATCCATGAAGATGATAAAATAGATGCCTCGCTGGCTTAAATAATCCAGCATTCCAGGGAGTTCCTTAATCTGATCGCTATTGATTTCTATTAAGCGCAGACCCTGGCTGGCAAATTTATTTAGTGCGGCCTTAACAGATGATGATTTACCAGTGCCACTTTCACCATAGAGTAGAACATTATAGGCTGTTTGGCCATTTATAAAGCTCTCTGTATTATCGATTAATTTCTTCTGCTGGTTCTCATAGCCGATTAGGTCATTGAAATTTATCGAGTCAGGATTATTGACAGGAACTAGATTATTTTCGCTTTCCCAGCTAAAAGCCCTGTATTGATTAAGAAGGCCTGACCCGTGTTCATAAAAATATATATTTAATTGATAAATAGTTTCTTCAAGACTGCCAGTAAATAGCTCCATGGGCTTCTGATATGTATTTTTATTGGCTTCTTCTACAGGTTGATAATTAGAACCGAGAGAATAGAGATTACCTGGATAATCTTTAAAAATATCTATAACAGAAAGGGAGAGCAGTCTTTTTAATATCTTCAGGTCATGAACTGCTGTCTGATATAAGCTCTTATCTTCGGAAATCATAAACTTTTCGCAACTTAAAGTGAAGATATTCTCGTCAGTTAGTATGAGATCTCCCAGGTAGTTCTGCCAGAGATCACCGCTCAGGCTGTTATTTTCTGAATGCTCGATTAAGGCTTTAATGATCTGGCCGGCACCCTGAGTGCTCTGGGATTTGAACTTTTGAATTATTTCATCCTTATTTATAGAATGGAAAACTGTTAACTGGTCTAATTCATTAAATTTATCAATTATTGGTTGTTTTGACATGCTGACACATCCTTTTGGTGTTTAGTTAGTTAAAGAATATTTTATATGAAATTTAAGTTTAATGCAAACAGGTTTAGAGAAGGAACTTTAATATTTATAGAGAATAATATATTAAGTAGTAAAATAGTACTGCCTGTAAGATAGGGGAGGTGCTTGCCATTTCTACAATTCGCCTGATACCGTGCTTGATTTATTTTATAGTTGCCATTATATATTTTTTTCTAGGGATCTATGTAATTAGAAAAGATAATAATTCGGCTAAAAATAGATTGTTCTTCATTATATCCATGTTTTTAAGTCTCTGGGCATTATCCTTTGGAGTATCATCGGCTTCAAATAGCCCCGGAACTGCATTATACTGGAGACGAATAGGAGCAGTCGGATATTTAAGCTTTTATAGTCTTTTCTTGCATTTTATTTTAGTTCTAACAGAAAAAAAGAGTATAGTTAGAAGAAAATGGTTTTTGGCCTTAATTTATATTCCTGCTATTATATTAATTTATAATTTTAGTTTAACCTCCTATATGCCTAATTATTATGAGATGATAGAATTAAACATGGGCTGGGTTGTATCGGCTGAACATACAGAATGGAGTTTGGCTTTCTATATTTATTATAGCTCTTATATTCTTATTTCCATTTTACTATTATGGAGATGGGGTAAGAATGAGAGAGCCACCAGGAAGAAGAAACAGGCTAACTTGATATTATCAACTTTAACCCTGGCTTTTATAGCTGGCACTCTTATAGATATCATTCCTCCCCGTTTAGGTTTTAATGACTATCCTGATCTTTCTATTATATTTATTCTTATACCGGCTCTAGGAATTCTTTATTCTATAGAGAAATATAAATTGATGGACCTCTCACCTGATAGAATAGCCGGAGATATTTTAGAAACTATGAATGAGGGTTTAATTGTGACAGATAATATTGGTATAATAAAGATGGTTAACGAGAGCACATTAAATCAGCTAGATTATAGAAAGCGAGAACTTTTAGATGACTCGATAGATAAAATCATAAAAGATGATGGTCTGGTTGATTCATTTTTATCCGGGACTAATCCCCGGAATATGATTAAGTATCAGGATAAAGTCTTAGAGACAAAGGAAGGTAAAAATATTCCTGTACTCTTTTCAATTGCTACCCTTCAAGATGATTGGGGAGATTATCTAGGTTTTATCTGTACATTTTCTAATATTAAAGAAAGGGTAGAAGCTGAAAAAAAGCTTAAAAAGCTTAATGAAGAGCTTGAAGAGAAGGTAGAGCAAAGAACTAAAGAGCTTCGATATCTGGCCAATCACGATAGCCTGACCAGATTGCCAAATAGAAGGCTATTTATAGATAGATTAAGTAAATCAATTAATAAAGCAGCAGAAGAAGACGAGCCGTTAATGGTTGTAATGTTAGACCTTGATGGTTTCAAGGAAGTTAATGATACCCTGGGCCATGAAAAAGGTGACGAGCTTTTAAAGAGGACGGCAGATAGATTAAGAGCAAATTTAAGAGATAATGATACAGTTGCCAGGTTCGGTGGCGATGAATTTATAATTAAATGTAAGGATATTAATGAAAGAAAGTCTGCTAAAGTAGTAGTTGAGAAGATATTTGAATCATTCCAAAAGCCCTTTGATATTGGTGGGAAAGCATTTGATATTACAGCCAGTATGGGAGCTGCATTTTACCCTGAAGATGGTAAGGATGTCAAAACTTTAACGGATAAAGCTGATGAGGCCATGTATGCTTCCAAAAATTCTGGCAAAAATCAGTATACTTTTTACGATAAAATTAAATAGATTAGCAAGGAGGATTTTATTTTGCAGACAGTAGTTGACTTAATAATCGTATCAGGAGAGACTGCAGTTGATTTAGCATTATATTTACTTTTACCAGTTTTAGTCGTATTAATGGCATTAATGCGAGTATTAGAAGATAAAGGACTTCTGGCTTATATAGCAGAAAAGCTATCACCTCTGCTGGCCATCTTTGGTCTGCCAGGGCTAGGAGTCTTTGCTATGATCCAGATCTTATTTGTGAATTTTGCAGCGCCAATCTCGACTTTTAAGATAATGGAACAGGATGGCACAATCTCAAATAGAAAAATAGCTGCCACTCTGGCAGCAGTGCTGGTTATGTCCCAGGCTAATGCAGCTTTTCCGCTGGCAGTTGTCGGCCTTAATATACCAGTAGCCATGCTGACGTCTGTTTTAGGAGGATTACTGGCCGGTTACCTGGCTTATAAAATTCATGGTAAAGATGATCAGGATAGCTCAATGCAAGCAGCCAGGAGTGTAGAGGTTGAAGAGGAGAAAGAAGACTTAAAATTAATCCCACTCTTATTTAAAGGCGGAGCTGAAGGGTTAGAAATTGTTAAGAAATCAATACCTCCTCTAGTATTAGCTATATTTTTTGTAAATGTTTTAAGAGAAGTTGGCGCTATTGATGTTCTTGAAACTCTTATGGCCCCGGCCCTGACGAGAATAGGAATCCCAGGCTCTGCTGTGCTACCGATAGCTACCAAATATTTAGCCGGTGGAACAGCGATGTTAGGAATATTACTTGATCTAATGAGAGAGGGAGTTATGACTGTAGCTGAACTTAATAGAGTTGCAGGTTTTACATTAAATCCCTTCGATCCAGTCGGTTTGGCTTTACTAATCTCAGCCGGTCCTAGAATCAAACAAGTTGTTAGGCCGGCAATGGTAGCAGCGGTAATCGGAGTAATCTTTAGAGGCGTTCTTCATTTAATTATCTTTTAAAAAACTACAATAGGAGTGATAAAATAATGAAAATAGTAATGATAGAACCGATTAATATTCCTGATGAGAAACGCACAGAGTACAAGGAAAAATTTGCAGCTAAAGGTCACGAACTAATTACTTATCCTAATAGAGTTTTAGATAATAGCGAGATGATCGAAAGGGCTAAAGATGCTGAGATAATGATTATAGCCAATCAGCCTCTTCCAGCTGAAGTTATTAATGCTTGCCCAAATTTAGAGATGCTATCTCTTGCTTTTACCGGCTTTGATCATATCGATATGGAAGCCTGCAGGGAGAATGATATTCTTGTATCTAACGCTTCAGGTTATGCCAATCAGGCAGTTGCCGAGTTAGTCTTTGGTCTGACTATTGATCTGATGCGTAATATTAAAGACTGTGATCAGGTAGTCAGGGAGTCGCAGACAAGAGCTGGCCTGATAGGTAATGAACTGGCAGGTAAAAACTTTGGGATCATCGGCTTTGGCTCAATCGGCCAGAAGACTGCCAGGATCGCTAAAGCATTTGGCTGTAATCTGCTGGTAGATAATCATAAAGAATATGCTGTTGGCGAAGAGCTAGGAGTAGAATACTTAGATATCGATGAAGTCATGGCCAAAAGCGATATCATAAGCATCCATGTGCCTCTAAAAGAATCGACAGAAGGTTTAATCGATGGCCAGAAGATCGGCTTGATGAAAGAAGATGCCATTCTAATTAATACAGCCCGGGGACCGGTAGTCGATAGCAAGGCCCTGGCTGAAGCATTAAATAATGAAGCGATAGCTGGAGCCGGTATCGATGTCTTTGAGATGGAGCCGCCTATACCAGAAGATCATCCACTTTTAAACGCAAAGAACACAATTTTAGCGCCCCATGTTGCTTTTGCAACAGATGAAGCTTTCCTCAAACGGGCCGAAATTGTCTTTGACAATATCGAAAAATGGCTTGATGGCCAGCCTCAGAACGTTGTCAGCTAGATAAGTAAGGTATATATCAATTCCCCCCC
>CAYONR010000115.1:0-5126 GCA_964405365.1 uncultured Halanaerobiaceae bacterium | reverse complement strand
ATGGCAGTCTTATTTGCAATAATGTCAGGTTTAGGCAGATTGACCCGTGAAAATGAATTTTCTGCAATAAGAATGGGCGGTTTTAGTATTTATAGACTGGCAATACCATTAGTCGTATTTGGTCTTTTAATTAGTGTATTTACTTTTGTAATAAATGAACAGATTGTTCCCTGGTCTAATCATAGAGCCCGGAATATAATCAGAGAATCTATGTTGCAGGATGTAATGCCTGAAGTTAGAGAAGATGTATTTTTTGAAGGCCCTGATGGAAGATTATTTCATGTTGGTGGTTATGATGAAAGGGAGTTCTCCTTAGAAAATGTGGTGATATTTGATCATGATGGAGATAATAATTTTCCTGAGGTGATAACAGCCCGGTTTGGTGAGATAGTAGATTCAGACTGGAGATTAGAAAATGGGCATTTATATAATTATGACTCTGATGGAAGGTTAAACTTTGAGGCTGGCTTTAATGAGATGTGGATAGAGATGGAAGAAGATATAGAGAGATTTTTAGCGAGACAGAGAACACCAGCTGAAATGAGCAGACAGGAATTAAGACAGGAAATAGAGCTTTTTCAAAGAAGTGGTATTGATGTAACTAGATTATTAGTTGATTATCATATGAAATTAGCTTTACCTCTTACTTCATTTATTTTCATATTAATAGGTGCTCCATTAAGTTTAGGGAATCAGGAAAGTCGGGCAATGTCGTTAGCTTTAACAGTTATAATAATTTTCTTTTATTATCTTTTAGTTTCATTTTCTAGATCATTAGGAAGGAACGGTGTATTGCCTCCACTTATGGCGGCCTGGCTTCCTAATGCAGTATTTGGAGTGCTAGGAGTAACGTTAATTATTTGGAGACATAAGTGGTATAATTTCTTGAATAATGTTCTGGCACGTATTTTTTAAGGAAGGTCTGGTAGAATGCTATATGAATCAGGTAAAGAGAGAACAATTAAAGAGCCAGGTAGTCTGGTTGGAACAGGTCTCCAAACAGGGAGAAGTTGCCAGCTGAAAGTTAAACCGGCTAGAGCTGGCCAGGGGATTATCTTTAAAAGATTGGATCTTCCTGGGAAACCTGAAATCAAGGCTATAGCAAGTTCAATAAGTTCTGATCGGAGGGCGACATCTTTAGGAAGAAAAGACCAGATTATTGCTGGAACTGTTGAACATTTACTGGCCGCAGCTGCAGGTCTTAAATTGGATAATTTAATTATAGAGATAGATGGTCCAGAGCTGCCAGCAGGAGATGGGAGCGGCTGGATATATTATAAACTTTTTATAGAGGCCGGGATAGTTGAAATTCAAAGGCCAAGGAAGGTATACTGGTTGAAAGAACCAGTAATTTTAAGTTCTGGGAGTTCAAAATTGATAGCGCTGCCTATGGCAGGAGATATTTTTAAGAAAAATCCTATTTTTGAGTATTATTTGGATTATGGAGGGAACCCTCCAGGGAAGGCAGCTGCTGGATATGAGATTGGTGGAGCTGATTTTGAACAGGTAATTTCTGCCAGGACCTTTGCTTTAGCTGAAGAGGTTGAATCTCTAAAAGCTGCCGGGCTGGCTAAAGGTGGCACTGAAGATAATGCAGTAATTTATGGAGAAAATGGACCGGATAAAGCTTTGAGGATCGCTGAAGAACCTGCTTATCATAAGTTAGTAGATCTGATCGGAGATCTTTACCTGGCAGGTCCAGTTGTAGCACGATTTATTGGGATTAGAAGCGGCCATAGTTTAAATCAAGAGATGGCCAGAATATTGAGGAGGTTTATCGATGGAGTTTAATATAGAAGAGATTCAGGAGTTTTTGCCCCACCGCTATCCTTTATTATTAATAGATAGAGTTTTGGAAATGGAAGAGGGTAAGTCGATTAAGGCAATAAAAAATGTTACAATCAATGAGGAATTTTTTCAGGGCCATTTTCCAGGCCATCCAATCATGCCAGGGGTTTTAATCGTTGAAGCTATGGCCCAGGCCGGTGGAGTCTTGCTTTATAAAAGTGGTACCGGGGAAGAAGGATCGATCTCTTATTTTGCTGCTATTAAAGAGGCTAAATTTAGAAAACCGGTAGTGCCAGGAGATAGATTGGTTATTGAATGTGAAGTTTTAAGAATGCGGAAATCTTTAAGCAAGATAAAAGCTAAAGCTACTGTTGATGGTCAGGTGGCAGCTGAAGCAGAGCTGACATTTGCTACCAGGAAATAGGAGGATTTGTTGTGGATAGAATTAATGTCAAAATAGATGAGACTGCTGAAGTTTCTGCGGAGGCAGTCATTGGAGCCGGTTCAGAGATCGGTCGTTATTCTAAAATAGGTCCTGGTGTCGAATTAGGTGAAAATACTGTGATTGGCAATCGGGTTGAGATTGCTGGTAGGACAAAGATTGGAGCTAATAATCAGATATTTACAGGGGCTATTTTAGGTCAGGCAGCCAGCTATTCTGAAAGACGAAAACAGCTTGATGGGATTGGTCAGGATGAAGATTTTGATCTTATAATTGGTGAAAATAATATTATTCGAGAATATTCTGTGATCTATGGTAGCCATAGATATGGATCGGATAAGAAGCTGATTGAGATCGGTGATGATAATTTTCTGATGGCCTATACTCAGGTTAAACCTGGAGCCAGGTTAGGTTCAGGGATAACTGTTGCCAATAGTAGTGTCCTTGATGAAGGCTGTCAGATAGACGATCAGGCTTTTCTGGCTGGTCTTGCTTATATCCCTGAAGATATCAGGATTGGCAGGTTAGCAATGGTTGGAGCTTGTGCCAGAATTGTCGACTCATTGCCGCCATTTTTACTGGCAGATGGTAATCCCGCTGAAATTGAAAGTATGAATGTTGTTGGGATAAGAAGAGCAGATCTCTCCAGGCAGGCGTTTTCTGAGATTAAGAAGATTTATCGTAAATTAAGTAGAGAAAATGGAGATACTCCAGTCAGGGAAATGGAATTGGAGACGAAAGAAGGTAGGGAATTACAGAAGTTTATTCTGGAGGAGGTAGAAACATATGGCAGATAATAAGAGGACTGGCCTGATTGCCGGAGGCGGAAGCCTGCCTGAGATCTGGTTGGAAGCTGCCAGGTTGAAGGGCGTTGAAGTTTTTGCTTATAGATTGAGGGAAGAAAATCCTCTATCTTTGGAAACAGCCAATCAGGTTCAGGATGTTAGTCTGGCAGATTTAGGCGATATTTTAGATAAATTAAAAGAAGATAAAATTGAACAGGTTATCTTTTTAGGTAAGGTTCATAAAGACCATTTATATCAAGATTTAGAGCCAGATCCTGAGCTAGCAGAAATGCTTAAAAGTCTTGATGATTACATGGACATGACTATCCTTGAAGCTATAAATAAGAAATTTGAGGAAGAAGGCTTTGAGGTATTACCCCAGTCCAGTTATGTTGAGAAACTATTGCCTGAGGCTGGTCTGCTGGCAGGCCCTGAGCCGCCTGAAGATTTAAAAATAGCAATGCAACAGGCATTGCGACTTGCCAGGGAGTTGGCTGAATTTGATATTGGTCAGACTCTGCTATATAAATCCGGTCAGGTTATTGCAGTTGAAGCTTTAGAAGGTACTGATGAAACGATTGCCAGGGCAGGAGAACTTACCGGTGAAGAAGGAGATTTGATTCTGGCCAAGGCAGCCAGACCAGATCAGGATTTTAGATCTGATATACCGGCAATTGGAGTCGAAACTTTACGGAATTTAGCAGAAGCCGGTGGTCAGGCAGTTATTATAGAAGCTGAGAAAGTATTTATGCTGGAAGAGAAAGAAATTAATGAACTTGCTAATGAACTTGGAATTACAGTGATGGCAGGTTAATTATATTTTTATATTTATTCTTTAGATGAAGGGGGGAGTAATTGATGGCTGAAAAAGAGATTCTGGTTATTACCGGCGAAGCATCTGGTGATATGCATGCTGCTAAAGTTGTGGCAAGAATAAAAGAGCTGGCACCAGGAGTTAAATTTTCTGGTCTCGGTGGTAGAGAACTGGATTATTTAAAGCTTGAGAATTTACTGCCTCCTGAAGAGGTTGAGACTGGAAGCCATGGTTTTGCAGCCGGGATCACAGGTTTGTTTAGCCATATTAAGCTGGCTCACAGGATAACAGATCTGGCTGCAGAGAGAGAACTGGCTGCCTGCTTTTTAGTTGATTATTCCGGGTTTAATATGTATTTGGGCAGGCGTTTGAAAAAGAAACTAGATCTACCGGTAATTCATTATTTTCCTCCTACAGCCTGGATCTGGGGGCGCTGGAGAGCTAAATGGCTGGCCAGAGCTGGTGTTAAAGTGGCAGCAACTTTCCCGAAGGAAGCTGAAGTTTACAGGGAGGCCGGTGCTGAAGTTAAATATGTTGGTCATCCGCTTCTGGATGAGATTCCAGAAGCACGGGATCAGGCTGATGCCAGAGAAGATTTGGCTGAGCTGATAAAGCTTGCAGGCAGGAGGGAACTTCAGGCTGGAGAACGGCTGCTGGCGATAATGCCTGGGAGTCGGTCAAAGGAAGTAGAATCCCATCTGGGGCCAATGTTAGAAGCTGCTGATATCTTAGCTGATGATTTTGCCATCAGGCCAGTAATACCAGTGGCTAGAGGAATTGATATTGAACAGGTTGAGGAGAAAATTAAAAAATATCAGATAGATCCTGTGTTGCTGTCAGGTTATAGCCGAGAGCTGTTAGCAGCTGCTGATCTGGCATTAGTTGTCTCAGGGACTGCAGTATTGGAGGCTGCTTTACTGGGGACACCACAGCTATTGATTTATCGGGCTGATAAGTTGACTGCCTTTTTAGGGAAATATCTGATTGGGCCTGATTATATTGGCCTGCCTAATATTCTGACTGACCAGGAGTTGGTGCCAGAAATCTTACAGGATGATGTTAATGGTTCTGAAATTGCAAAGAGAGCATTACCTTATTTATCTGAGCCGAAAGTGATTAGAGAGCAGGTAGAAGGTTATCATCAGCTGAGAGAATTATTAGGAGAACCTGGCGCTATTGATCGGACTGCCAGGTTTTTATTAGAAGAGGCCGGGATATTAGATGGTGAATAAAAACTTTATTATATTTTTTGTTATAATGGTATTAACTATTGGAATGCTGGCTGGCTGTGAGAATG